>QILJ01000307.1 GCA_003233295.1 Ignavibacteria bacterium
ATGAAAACTAAACTTCTTAAACTAAATAAAATACAAAAAATGATTCTTGATAGTATTTAATTTGTGGGTGCTGCATTCCACAAAACAGGAAAGGGATCAAGATTAGTGAGCTGCATAAAAACTGAGAAATGATTTAAAGGTTTTTTAAATAATGATTTTGATTTTTAATGTAAAAACTTCCTAGGTCTCTAAGACCTGGGCGAATTTTTCTTGACTCTTAATCTTAATTCATAATCTTAATCTCAAAAGTAAAAGTTGTATGGAACGAAAATCTTCGTTCCATACGAAAACATGATACCGTATTAATTGATATTAAAATAGCCACGACATTGACCAGAAAAAACCTCCGACGTTTTAAAAACGTCGGAGGTTTATATGTGAGAGACCGCATAATTTCATAAAGTGGACAAGTCATGTTTATCAACCGAAGGTAGAACTTGTCTTTAAAATAAAAATTATCTGTGCAGATCTGTTATATCAGTTAAATCTGTGTACTATTAAAAGTTAGTAAAGGTATAAATAATCGAGCGCATTGTAAACGTTGACTTTTTACATCAACGAAAAGATATTACTTACGCAGACATAAAGTCAGCGCCTACATATACAACTTATTCTAATAATTCAACACTAATTATTTCATCACCTTCGTCAATAATATCAACTACGTCCATACCTTCAATAACTTCTGCCCAGTTTGTATATCTTCCGTTTAGGTGAGGAAAATCAGAGTGCATAATAAACCATTGTGAGCCTTCTGTGTCTTTACCGGCGTTAGCCATTCCGACAGCACCTCTAACGAACGGGCGCGGAGAAAACTCAGAAACTATTTCATATCCGGGACCGCCCCAGCCAGTACCTGTAGTATCGCCAGCTTGAATGACAAAATCGGGTACGACTCTATGAAACTTAACCCCGTTGTAAAACTTCTGTTCAGCAAGTGAAACAAAATTGCCAACGGTTATCGGAGCATATCCCGGCTTAAAAGATATTGTGATCGCTCCTTTTCCTGTTTCAATTTTTGCAGTCTTATACTTGAAAGCATTTCCCCAGCACTTATTAAACCTTAGTGTGTCATTTTTTGCTGGAAGCTTCTCGCCTAATTGTAAAGCTGCGAACTTTTTAACAGAATATAGTTTTGATTGGCTGAGCATGTCCAAAATTGTGATATGAAAATTTGGGTTTATCTTCGATGCCAAATTCCCAAGAGAAAAGAGTGTCTCAACATATTGCGGATTATTACGGTACTTAAAAACTTGATCGATGATTATCTCTTGCAGCATATCTTGATAGTTGTGAATGAAAGGGCGATGGAAACCGTCAGCAACAATTGAAATGGATGAAGCTTGATCTCCGCTTAATACTTTTAAGATTATCGCTGCATAATCATCCTCATTAAGGAACCTAGTCTGCAGTGAAAGCAGAGCCGGAAGCAGATCAAGTAATTCGACTTCATTGCTCTCCGAAATATTATCAGTCAGATAATCGTAATTAAATTCTGTATCACTATTATTTGCTGCTAGAACTCTGTAGATAAATTTCCGTTCGATGTAATCTTCATAGGTGTCAACTTTATCCTCTATATCTTCCGGGTATAGAGAGCAGTAAGAAACAAATAACTCGCCTTTTGTATTTTTGATTAGTTTGTCTTGCTCTAATATTTTTTCAAGATAAGATTTTAACGAATCCCTGAATACATCTTTCTTCCAAATATTTTTAAGTGATGCAGCAGCAGCGCGTGAAACATTAGGATTATCATCATCGATCAGTGATAAGTATAATTGTAATTCACTAAAAGTTTGAAACGGATAATAGCAAGCAGAGTTTGCAGTCTCTGTTCTGATCTGCCAAGAATCAGAATGGATCATTTTTTTTAGCAGATATTTATCTTCTGGAAAATATTTTAGCTTTTTGAAGTTGCTTAGTGCAAAAAGTTTTATCTGATTATGAAAACCGTTTTTAGTTTTAGCAATCTTAATTAACTCCGGGATCGCTTCCTTGCTTGATCCCATTCTTGACAGAGCAAAAATGGTATTGTAAACTTTCTCATCATAAACTTTACTTATAAATTTTACTCTTTCAAATTCTTCTTTGCTTAAATCGAAAGAATATTTATAATGATCAGAAGAGGTCGTGTCATTCAAATCGAATCTTTGAAAATTATTAGCAAGATAGTTCAATGAATTCTTGTTTGTAATGCCTCTGGAGAAAAAATTGTAAATTGCTAGGGGAAAATATACAGAATTAAAAGAATCATGACCGATTGAATTAAGTAAGAAATCAAGAGTAAGAGAATCTCCGACTTTACCAATTGCATCAAAAAATTGAGATTTATAAGGATTGTCGCATATACTTAGAACTCGTAATACGAAATCTTCTACATTTTTTGATTCTTCAAGCTGCCCTAAGGTAAAAGCAATTAAGTCGCCATGCTTATAGATGTCGAGTTTTATAACTGAATCAACAAAAGCTGTATCCTCAGATTGAGCGATACTGAGCAACGCTGCATTTATTTTGTTTGAATCCTTTGAAGCTAAATAATTATATATAATATTTTCATCAAACTCTCTTAAGTATGTTGTCCGGACCAATGCACTATCCTTATCAGAATACTGCGCTAATATGATATTACTTAAAAAGAGAAGAGCAAGAAACGGTAATAATTTTGTGAGTTTATATTGCAATGTAGTTTAATTTTTTAAGATAAAAATATTTGAACCTTCAAGATCATTTATTAAAGACCTTGAAGGTAAATAAAAATTAGGAATTAAATATCAATTTGATAAACACGGTACTTTTTATAAATTTCACCGTTCATTACATCAGCGCCGCGTTTCATCATTTCGTTATCTTCAAGGATCCAGCTAGCTTCGCCTTTAAGAATTCCAAGCTTCTCAGCTCGTTTGGTAATTTCATAATACAGCACTGCATCCAATCCCCGTTTCTGATATTCCGGGATGATACCGAGTGTAAGAACGCGAGCCCAGCTAATTTTCTTACGCTTAGTAAAAAGTTTGATAACATTAAAAGGGAAAAGCTTACCGTTAAAATCTATGAACAACTCATTGAAATCCAGCATTACAAGCGCGAATGCTACTGTCTTTCCGTCAATTTTTGCAAATAAAACCAAAGACGGTTCGACAAGCGGTTTTAACTCTTTAGCAAGATTGTCAATTTCTTCATCGGTCATTGGTATGAATCCCCAGTTAGGTGCCCAAGCCTGGTTATAAACAAATTTAACTCTTTCCAATTCACTTTTAAACTTCTTAAGATCAATTTGTTCAACAACTACCTTAGAACGTTTAGCGGCAATCTCAGCTACACGAATTAACTTTTCCGATTTCAATAATTTCGGATTATCAATTTTATAAGCATAAAGATCTTTGGCTTTTTGCATACCATAGTTATCCATAAGATCGAGATAATACTTCGGGTTATACGTCATCATTAATCTTGGCGGATCGTCAAAGCCCTCAAGCAGCATAGCATATTCATCGTTACTGGAAGGATTTGCCGGACCTCTCATTGCATTCAAACCCTTTGACTGGAGCCATTCTTTAGCTTTATCCAGAAGAGCGTTTGCAACTTCCTGATCGTTTATTGCTTCGAAGAATCCGAAAAAGCCAATATTCTCATTGTGAACTTTATTGTGAGTATCATTTTTAATTGCTGCAATTCTGCCGACAGGCTCTCCGTCTTTATAAGCCATAAACATTTCTAACTCAGCGGTTTTGAAGAATGGATTTTTCTTCTGATTCAGAATTTTCATTTTATCCATCAAAAGGGGAGGAACCCAGTTGGGGTCGCCTTTATAAATCTTCCAAGCAAATTTTATGAATTTTTTAATATTGCTTTTAGTGGGTTCGAGAGTTTTAATTTCAATGTTGCTCATAATTACTCCATAAAAAAGACTGATAGAGAGAAAATAGTAATTTAAGGCTCTATCAACTCAATTCAGTCTTCAATTAGTTAAAAAATCATTTTTTAGATGAGTCCTAGCTCAGACCCAACATTTGAAAATGTTTCTATAATTTTATCCAAATGATGTTTTTCATGAGTCGCCATATAACTTGTCCGCATCATTTGTCTGCCTTCGGGTACTCCGGGTGATATAAATACATTAACAAAAACACCGGAGTCGTATAACATTCTCCACATCTTGAAAGCTAATTCGTCGTTGCCTACAATTACGGGAACAATACCTGTTCTGCCTTCAATCACATTGAAGCCGAGTTTTGTTAGACCTTCGCGAATGTAATTAGCATTTGAGATCAGTTTATCAACTCTCCAGGGCTCTTCTTGTAGGATTTCAAGCGCTGCCATTGCAGCCGCAACTGATGCCGGTGTAGGTGAAGCAGAAAAGATCAATGCCAAACTATGGTGCTTAATATAATCAACAACTTTTGCTTTGCCCGCAATAAAACCGCCGAGTGATGCAAAAGTTTTACTGAAAGTACCCATCGTCAGATCAACTTCCTCAACCAGATCAAATTCACTTGCAGTACCTCTACCGCCTTTGCCAATTACACCCACGGCATGGGCATCGTCAATTAAAGTTCGAGCGTTGTATTCTTTTGCAAGAGCAACTAATTTATCCAGTTCAACAATCTCTCCGCCCGTACTGAAAACACCGTCACTAACAACTAATTTAGGAGTTTCTAGGGGGATTTTCTTTAGTACTCGTTCAAGATCATCCATATTGTTATGCTTATAACGAAGCATATCAGCGGTCATTCCTTTTGCCATCATTGCGGCAACTTGAATTGAAGCATGGTTATCTTTATCAGAAACGACATATTCACCGCGTTGTACGATTGTCGGAATAACGCCTTGCCCTGTCTGATATCCGGTACTGTAAAGCAGGACAGCTTCAACACCAAAGAACTCAGCCATTCTCCTCTCAAGCTCCTCATGCAGTTCAAGTGTCCCGGTAAGATATCTGGATCCTGAACATCCGGTTCCATAGTGTTCAATTGCTTTTATTGATGCTTCCTTAACTCTTGGATCGGCAGTTAGTCCAAGATAATTATTAGAACCAGCCATTATAACTTCACGTCCTTCTATATGTACAGTTGGTCCTTCGTTTTCTTGTATAGCTCTAAAATAAGGATACAGCCCAGTCTTCTTAACTTCATCCGCTCTTGTAAAATCATAACATTTCTTAAATAAATCCAAATTTATCCTCCTAAGAATAGTATATTTGTAATAATATATATTAGTATTATTAAATTCTTAAAAATATTAAACTAATTTATTATTAAAAAAATCTAAAGTCAATTTAAACAATAATTTAAGATTAATTATGTCAGGTAAAGTAATTTCGGTAGTTACCGGCGCAAATGGTTTTGTCGGAAGTCATTTAGTGGATTATCTAATTGAGAAAGGAGACGAAGTACACTGTTTAGTGCGTAAGAGCAGTAATTTACGTTGGTTAGAGGGAAAGAATGTTGTTATACATGATTCTGGACTTTTTGACTTAGAAGGCTTGAAAAAGGTTCTCAGCAATATAGATTATCTATATCATGTTGCCGGAGTTGTAAAAGCCAAAAAAGAAGAAGGATATTTCAGAGGTAACGTTGAAACCACAAAAAATTTACTCAATACGGTCTTGGAAGTAGCTCCAAATATAAAAAGGGTTTTAGTTGTCAGCAGTCTTACTGCATGTGGTCCTTCCAAGCTTGATGAACCTGTAACAGAAGATACACCGCCGCATCCAATTACAACGTACGGTAGAAGTAAAGTTGCACAAGAAGAATTGGTAAAAACATATATGGATAAAATACCGATAACAATAGTTCGTCCCCCGGCAATTTTTGGAGAGAGAGATACTGAGATCTATCTCTTTTTCAAAACCTATCAGAAAGGTTTGATGAGCTTAATAGGATTTAACAGAAAGGAATTGAGTTTAATTTATGTAAAAGACCTGGTGAACGGAATGTACCTCGCAGTTACTAATGAAATTGCAAAAGGGGAAATCTATTTTATCAGCTCAACAGAATTTTATACTTGGCTGCAAATTGGCGAGGTGCTACAAAAAATAATGAACAAAAAAGCATTTACCTTAAGATTACCTCATTCACTCGTTTATGGTATTGCTGCAGTTGCTCAGTTCTTCTCAATGTTCAGTTCAAAAGCAGCTACATTCAACCTTGAAAAAGCGAGGGATTTTGTTCAGGAAGCATGGACTTGCGATACCGCAAAAGCAGAAAAGGATTTAGGATATAAACAGAACTATTCGTTAGAGGAAGGTTTAAAACGAACAATAGATTGGTATCGCGCCGAAAAATGGCTGTAAGGTATTTTTTGTGATCTGTAAAATAGATGTGTGATCGAGCCTTTTGTATCGGAGTTCCCGAACCCTTTAAGTAGAATCTTTCCATTGAAAAGAGATGGAAAGTCATTAGCTATCTCTTCTTCCAAATTCTTCGGTGCATCGTAAATCACATAGGCGTTTTGGAGTACAATATTTTTGTCGGAAGTTAAATGATCAACATGCCAGTGAATTTTCTTCTCTTTACGGAAATGACGGTTAACTCTCTGTGAAAGATTCTTCTGGGCGCTGCCGATATAATAATGATAGCCTTTTGGAATTAAAAAATCTTGAAACTTCTTCACTTTAATTTGAATTACATCAGAGGCGTACATTTCAAGTATGTAAATGCCGGAATTGGATTTAGTTGTTTTTCGCACCCTCTCTGATCCATGTTTTAATTCCCTCTACTTGATTCAATGTTAAAGGCGGACTGGTTGAGCCGACCGGGGGCATTAATGGAGCACCCTTTCCTTCAATACGCCAAACCAATCTGCTGGTTTCTACGCTACCGGGATCAATAATACCGGGAATAACTGCATTAGACCAAGAAGTTAAACTGTAACCGCCTGCCATCGATTCTTCGTTATGGCAACCTGAAGATGTACATTTTAAATTGAATACCGGCTGTATATACTTTGCATAACTTACATTTTTGCTTGGAATTACAACTTGATCAATATCACTGTTTGTGATCGTATCGTCGCATGAAATTAATAAAACTGTGGAGATAAAAATAACTGCTAGAAAAATATTATATAAAAAACTTTTGTTCATTCGGTTATAACTCAAATTTTGATACTTAAAGTTAATGATAATTTCTGTAATTAATTTACGGCTTTAACCCATAAAGATTATAATTTGTTCAAAGTATTATAATTTTCTGAAATTCATCCCTTGTCCACATTTGGCTAATTAAGTCAGATTGTGCAATCAATGGATAAGACATCTAAAAATAGAAACGTGTGATCAGTCGTGTAAAGTAAAGTCCAATTCTTAAATTATTCTGATATATTCTCTTAAAATGATGTATTGTTAAGGAGAGAAAATGAATTCGGCTTCACCACAAAAAACTGGTTTCGCCGAATCAGTCTTTGTTTTTCGTTTCGTTCAAAACGAAGACTGAGTGGAGCTAAGGGGGTTCGAACCCCTGACCTCGTGACTGCCAGTCACGCGCTCTCCCAACTGAGCTATAGCCCCAAATTTGAAAGCCAAAATTAATTAACTAAAAAATACTTTCAAAACTCACAGTATTCAACAGTTTTAGGACATTTTATCTTCGCAAAGATAAGAAATCATATTCATACACTCAAGGAGTATTAACCAAAATATATCTATTTATGATATCACTTATAGAGGAAGTCTAATATTTATAGGGGGTTTAGAGTTTCTTGTGATATTTTGTAAAAATGAGATAAGAAGGGAAAATTCCAAATGGGTTTTCCCGAAGCTAGGTTATTTGTTTTCAAGCGAGTAAGATTCATACTCTTCCTTACTCAACCAAAACTCAGGATCAACTATTTTTACTTCATCATAAGTTAGGTTATAGAGTTTGTAAACCATTACATCTATTTCGTTATCAGTTTTTTCTATTTCAGTTTGTAGATTATTAATTTCATTTTTATAATTATTAAAATATTCTTCCCATTCATCTTGTTGTTTTAATTGCAATTTGATCTTATTCTTATTTAATAAATCTATAAATGCTTCAAACTCATCACTAAAAACTTGCTCAAGTTGTTTTACATTTAGATTAATTTTAAGACTTGAATTCACTCTATTTGTAAATCTAAAAAAAACTTTTTCTAGTTCATCTTGTTTAGTTGAAATTAAATCCACATAAGAAATTAGAGTTTGAGTTTTATTATTTAATCGAATGGGAAATTCTTTACAGTTTGCAATTAGAAT
>QILJ01000138.1 GCA_003233295.1 Ignavibacteria bacterium
GACGATTACTCAAACGGAGCAACATACTTTTTCGATAATAAAATTGAGATATGGGCTTCAGCTTTGGAATTTGATCTTCGCGGAACCCACAACTGGCTTAGGAATGTTATCTCTCATGAGTTTACTCATATGGTGCAGATCCAAGCCGGAATGAAATGGACTCGATCAATACCCGCATTTTATATTCAGTATCTTGATTATCAAGATGTTCGCCGTCCCGATCTTCTGTACGGTTATCCTGATGTTATTGCTTCTTATCCTGTACCGGCAATAAATATTCCCGCATGGTTTGCCGAAGGAACAGCCCAATATATGAGAAAAGATTTCAATTATGATAATTGGGATTCGCACAGAGATATGATCCTAAGAAGTTATGTGCTCGACAATAATATGCTCACTTGGAATGAGATGGGAGAGTTCGGTAAAACAAGCCTTGGGAATGAATCGGTTTATAATTCCGGGTTTGCTTTGACTAGGTATATCTCTCAGAAATACGGTGAAGACAAACTGCGTAAAATTACTCAGAAACTTGGTAAATTCGGGAACTTCACTATTGATGCGGCTTTTAAGGATGTTCTCGGAAAAGATGGTGACGAAATTTATGATGAGTGGAAATCTGTTCTGAAACAGAGCTATGGGAAAAGGATTGAGGCAGTAAAAGAAAATCTTGTTGCCGGTGAAATAATATTTGATGAGGGCTTCGGTAATTTCTATCCGAAATTCACTAAGGATGGTTCAAAGATCTATTTCATTTCCAATAAGGGTAATGATTATCTAAGTACTTCGTCGCTCTATCAGTATGACTTTAAAACAAAAAAATCGAAAATGATAATTAGCGGGATCCGTTCAACCATTGGACTAACACCGGATGAGAAAAAAATCATTTTTGCAAAATTATCCGAGGACAATCCAAAGTGGATAAATATTCATGATCTGTTTATTTATGATATTAATGAAGAAGAGGAGACAAGATTAACATACGGATTAAGGGCTAATAACCCGGATGTCTCTCACGACGGTAAGAAGATAACATTCCTTTATCAGAAGGATGGTACTACAAACTTAGGGATAGTTGATATTGATGGTAAGAATTTTAAACGGTTGACTTTCTTTGAGAACGGTGAGCAGGTTTACAACCCAAAATTTTCTAATGACGATTCCTATATTATTTTCGACTACTCAATTAAAGAAGGACGCGATATTGCTAAGGTTGATGTTGACGGCTCTAATTTTGAATTCTTAGTTCAGACAAATGTGGATGAAAGAAATGCTGCGTATGATAAAGATGGAAATCTTATATATGCTAGTAACGAGACGGGGATTTTCAATCTTTATAAAATTGAAAAAGGGACAAATAAAAAAACACGAATTTCCAATGTCCTCGGCGGCGCTTTTATGCCTGCTATTGATAGTAAAGGAAACATAGTCTATGCCGGTTACAACTCACACGGTTATAAACTCTATAAGCTTGCAGGAGATGAACAAGATAAAGTTGATGATTCTAAAAAATATGTGTGGTTGAGCAATCCGCCGTTACAGAAGGATATCCCTAATGGTGATATTACTAATTTCGATCTTAGAAGACTCCAGAATTATGATGATACAGATATTGAGGGATACGATCCAAAACCATATTCTGGCTTCTTCTCAAGAATGTCATTCTTCCCGTTTATTCGATACGATAATTATAACTTATCCAATAATGGCTTGGATAAAATTAAACCGGGAGTCTATCTCTATTCAAGCGATTATCTGAATCGATACTCGATGTTCGGATCGATAGCAATAAATAAGAGAATGGAGCGGGATATCTATTTTGGGTTTGAATATAGAGATAAACTTCCTTTGTTATACGGGCTTGGTATAAAACCGGAACTTATTTTCGAACTATACAGTGTCAGCCGCAAAGCTGATGTTGATCTTTATTTCGGCTCATACGAAGATTCGTTGGGTAACATTCATTATGACTATATTGTTCCCACTGATGTGACATACAATCTTTTTGAAGTTGATATGGCATTTAAGCATAAAATTTTTGCTAAGGGAAATAAAATTGAGTTTAGATTTATTTACAGCGATTATGTCGCAGCGCTTGGAAGTTTTAATATCCCGAATGGAGGCGGTCTTTATCCAACGACAAAAGACACTTATTTCAAAGGTTGGAATATGCAGTTTACTTATTGGCATAAGGGACTTAGACCATATATTGACTCGGACATAAATCCGATAGGTAGAGAAGTTACATTCCAGCTTAATTATGAAATTGATAATTATAACGGTGAAGGGAAATATGTAGTTGAAGATGGACTTCTGCTTCCTCTTTATACCGATTATACATTTGCCAGGGCTGAACTGGACTGGAAAGAGCATATCGCTTTTACATCTAAGAATCATACTATCAATGCAAGGTTAAAAGCCGGGGGAATAATCGGTGCAACATTGCCAACATTTTTTGATTATTATATTGGCGGTTTGATTGGGATGAAAGGATATCCTTTTTATGCAATTGGAGGAAATCAGGCTTACTGGTTTAATTTAACATATAGATTCCCGCTCTTTAGAAATATTGACAGCAGGTGGGGACCTCTTTATTTGGATAAAATATTTTTGTCGGTATATGCTGACATAGGAGATGCTTGGACCGGGAAATTCTTTGGTATTAAGAATGCAAAAAAAGGAGCAGGTGCTGAGATCAGGATAAAGATGAATTCTTTTTATCTTTTCCCGACAAGTATTTTTGTAAACGCTGCTTATGGATTTGATAAGTTTTCTACTATTGTCCAAGGTGAAAAAATTACCTATGGTCAAGAATGGATCGTTTATGCCGGAGTCCTTTTCGATTTCGGTTTATAATAAATTAAAGATTTAGGAAGGATGAAATAAAATGAGAAAAATAATAATTGTATTATGCTTGCTTTCAGTGAGTATCTTTGCTCAGGAAAATAAAGTTGAATTATCAGGAAATCTGTATCAGGATATTCTTATATCTTCGAATAACTATGATTTCAACTCTCAAGATTCAATCAATATTGCTGTAAAAAAAAGAACTCCTCTTCTTGCAGCGGGTCTCTCGCTTGTTTTACCTGGAGCTGGTCAGTTTTATAATAAAGATTATTGGAAAACTGCAATTTTTGCAGCAGTAGAAGCAGCAGCGATTTATACAGCAATTGCCTATAATCATAAAGGTGACGACCAAACACAATTTTTTGAGGATTTTGCAAACTCTCCGGATGGATGGAATATTGATAAATATGCTTATTGGTCTGTGAGCAATGCAGGCAGAATCAATCCAGGTATTGAGGAGAATGATCCCATTCTAAATATATTTGATAACAATGGCGATGTAGTCTGGAATAAATTGAACTCTCTGGAAGTTGCTATCGGCAGATGGTATTCACATCAACTGGCTCCTTATGGAGATCAGCAGTATTACGAAATGATCGGGAAGTATCAGCAGTTTAACCCTGGTTGGAGTGATTATAGAGATGAAGATTATCCGCCGGATGGTTATACCTATCCCGACCCCGTAACACCGACGTTTAAGTGGTATGCAGATCAACGAGGGAAAGCGAATGATTACTACAATATAGCAAGTACAGCAGTTGTAGTTTTAATTGCAAATCATGTGTTGAGTGCTGTAGAAGCTGCTCTGGCTGCAAACAGCTACAACCATAGTCTCAAAGCGAATGTAAGTCTTGACAGTAAAAATATTGGCTATCAGCGTGAATATTATCCAAGATTCCATTTAAGTTACAACTTTTAAATAGATTAATTAAGTATTTTATAATAGTAATATTGAAATATTTAATAATTAACGTTTTGAGTTCTGACCTTGGATCGAAAAAAGATACTTATTTTTATCAAAATAATTGTTTCTGCAACATTTATATTTTCTGCAATATCTAAACTCATTTCTCCAGGGTATTTTGAGATCACACTTGTAGACCAAGGTTTATTTTCTGATAGAAATACTGCGGCTTATTTTGCAAGAATGTTCATTGTGATTGAATTTGCTATTGGCTTTCTTTTCCTACAGTCCAGCTATATAAAAAAGATAATTTCTCCAGCCGTAATTCTTTTGCTGTTAGCATTCATCGTTCAAATGTTTATTCTAATGATAACAGGTAACAATGAGAACTGCGGATGCTTTAGTTCACTTGTCAGCATGGATCCGCTTGAAGCAATCATCAAGAATATTGTACTTATTTCTCTAGTGCTATTTGTATATAAACATTCTGAGTCTAAGCAGAATAAAATAATTCTCCCATCTGCAATAGTTGTATTGTCAGTTGTTATTGTTTTGGTTTTTGCTCCTATAAAACAAACCGATAAATTCCCGTTTGTTAAATATACCCACTTCACAAATTATGGAAGAGTGGATTTAACCGACGGTGAGTTTTTAATACCGATATTTGATGCGAGCTGTGAACATTGTATTCAAACCGGAAAGGATTTAAAGAGGATCAGTTCCGGGATCAAAGATTTTCCCGATGTATTTATGCTGATTTTTGGTGAAAGTGAAAAGGCTATTAAAATCTTTCAAGACAGCACCGGAACGAATTTCCCTTATCACAGAATTACTATTGATGAATTCTTCGACTTGATAGGTACTTCACCGCCCAGGATATATTGGCTTCAGAACGGAAAGATCAAAAAAGTTTGGGATGATAATATTGAAGAAAATCTATGGGATACATTCAGTATCAGAAATAACAAATATATTGAACTGAATATTGAATAATCGACTTCTGGACTCATTTTTACTTTCCTATTTCTTTTTATTATAAGCATATTTAGTTAAATTTAAGTTTATTATAAAATAAGTTAGAAAATGAGTATTCCTTTAGTAGTTATAGTAGGACGTCCTAATGTTGGAAAGTCAACTTTATTTAACCGGTTAACCCGATCCAAGAACGCAATTGTTGATGACGAAAGCGGTGTTACTCGCGACCGGCATTATGGAGAAGTAGAGTGGGATGGCAAAGTATTCCAGATTGTGGATACCGGCGGTTATGTGCCGCATTCATCTGAATTGTTTGAGACAGCAATTCGTGAACAAGTTGAGATTGCTCTTAACGAAGCTGACGCAATATTTTTTGTGGTTGACGGACGCGATGGGTTAACTCCGGTAGATGAAATTATTGCCGATATGCTGCGTTCATCGCAGAAGCCAATTCTTGTAGTAGTGAATAAATTAGATAATCCTAAACAAGGATTACATGCAGCAGAATTTTTCAACTTGGGAGTTGGAAACGTTTATGATATTTCTGCTATACACGGCAGAAATGTTGGTGATCTACTTGATGAATTGTTTACGGAAATAGAGTATAACCCGGAAGATGATGAAGAGGATGCAAGATTAAAAATTGCAATTGTCGGACGACCAAATTCCGGGAAATCGTCCCTTGCCAATGCATTATTGGGATTTGATAGGAGTATTGTTACCGACATACCCGGCACTACACGCGACAGTATCAACTCGATTTTGAAATACCATGGCGATGAGATTGTTTTAGTTGATACCGCCGGGCTTCGCAAACGAACCAAAGTGAAAGAAAATATTGAGTTTTACTCAAATGTACGTACGCTTCGTGCTCTTGCAAATGCAGATATTGCTATTGTAATGATTGACGCTCAATTTGGATTGGAGAGTCAGGACCAGAGGATAATTTCTGAAGCTGTCCAGAGAAGAAAGGGGATTATTATAGCAATAAACAAATGGGATCTGATCGAGAAAGAAACCAATACGGCAAGAGATTTTGAGTTAAAAATTAGGGAGAAACTTGGTTCGGCTTCATATATAAAGATAATCTTTATATCGGCGCTAACTAAACAGAGAATTTATAAAACGATTGATCTTGCTAAAGAAATTGAAAAGGATAGAAAGAAAAAAATTCCAACCAAACTGCTTAACGATACATTATTACCGGAAATATTACGAACTCCTCCTCCGTCAACTCCAACCGGTAAAGAAGTGAAGATCAAGTATATTACACAAGTTGGAAGTAAATATCCTATTTTTCTTTTTTTCGCTAACGAAGTTAAGTATGTGCCGGACTCGTACCGGAGATATCTGGAAAAACTTGTTAGAAAACATTTTGGCTTTGATGGTGTGGCAATAACCATAAGTTTAAAGAATAAGAACCCGGATGATGATTAACGGGAAAAGGGAATCAATATGCTGAAGACAAAAAAAATAATAGTGATTGGCGGTAATGCTGCCGGACCTAGTGCTGCTGCAAAAGCTAAAAGGGTGAATCCTGAAGCCGAGGTTATCATGTTCGAAGCAGGGGAGTTCATCTCTACCGGCACATGTGAATTACCTTACCTTATATCGGGTGACATAGATGACTACAAAAAAATTGTTTTCTTTGATGAAAAATCATTTCTGGAGAAGAAGGGAGTTAAAGTCTTTACTAAACATCTTGTCGAGAATATTGACAGGATGAGAAAAACAATTCAAGTTAAAAATTTAGTTAATGAGGATGTAGAAACGTTCAGCTATGATAAACTGATCTTAACTACCGGTTCAGTAGCAAAAAAGATCCCGGTATTAAGTGATAATCTGCAAAACCTTTTCTACTTAAAATCTGTTTCAAACTATCTTCAAATCAAAAATTATTCTGATAATCATAATGTCAAAAATGTATTATTAATCGGAGCAAGTTTTATTGGATTGGAAGTTGCTGATGCATTTAAGTCTTCCGGCAAGAATGTTATTATTCTTGATTCACAGGAGCATCCAATGCCTAATAGTGAAGTTGAGATACAGCATTTAATAGAAGATACAATAACGGAGCACGGCGTTGAGTTTATAGGTAATGCGGGAGCAACCCAGTATGTAATTGAAGAAAATATGGTAAAAGGATTCAAATTTGAAGGAAGAACAAAAGAAATTGATTTGGTGATAGTCGCGATAGGGTTTGCTCCCAATAATTCTCTAGCGATAAAAGCAAATCTGGACATGGGAGCATTTGGCGGGATCAAGGTTGATTCTAAACTTAAAACTTCCGATCCGAATATTTTTGCCGCTGGTGATAATACGGAAGTTGTTAACCAAGTGACCAACCGTCCGGACTATATGCCTATTGCAACAATTGCTCATAAACAAGGACATATTGTGGGAGCAAATGCTGCGGGAGCATATGAGTTCATGAAGCCTGTAATAAAAAATATTGCCGTAAAAATTTTTGATAAAACATATTCTTCAGTTGGATTGACTAGTAATGAAGTACAGAAAATGAGATATGTTTCAAAGTCTGTGTCCGCAGTTACATATAATATAATAAAGGTAATGCCGGGAAGCAGTAAAGTATTCGGAAAGATTATTTTTAATTCAGATACAAAGTTAATTTACGGTGCATCATTTTATGGAAAGGAAGAAGTGATTGGATTTGCAGATATGATAACTTCCTTTATTCAGAATAAAATTCCCGGGGATAAACTTGCTGAGGTCAATTTTAATTACACACCGCCGAGATCGCCATTCATTAATTTGCTGTCGATACTAGGCAGAAAAATTGTAGAGGAAAGGAAATGAAAAATTTAACTATCATCGATAACCCCCTTATTAAGAGAGATATTACATATTTACGCCATATTGAAACAAGGGAATATCAATTCAGATTAGCTGTACGCAGAATTGCCTACATCCTAGCTTCTGAGATCAGCAAACAATTTGTGCTAGATGAAATTGAAGTTGAATCACCTCTTGAAGTTACGAAAGGTTACAAACTTTCAAAGCAGATCGTACTTGTACCGGTATTAAGAGCAGGATTAAGTTTGGTGAACTCTTTTATTGAAATGATTCCTCAAGCAAAAGTGGGACATATTGGATTACAGAGAGATGAAGAAACTCTACAGCCCGTGGATTATTATTATAAGGCGCCGAAACATCTGGATATTTCTTCTGTAATAATTTTGGATCCAATGTTAGCAACTGGAGGCAGTGCTTCTGCTGCTGTTAAGTTTCTCAAAGATAAGGGAGCACGGGAATTATATATGGCAAGTTTAATTGCATCACCGGAAGGTGTTGAACGTATGGAAGCAGAGCATCCGGATGTTATGATCTATACCGCTACTTTGGATAGAGAATTAAATGAAAATGGATATATTCTGCCTGGACTCGGGGATGCAGGAGACAGAACTTTTGGAACTTTATAAATATTGA
>QILJ01000506.1 GCA_003233295.1 Ignavibacteria bacterium
GCACGGGGAGATACAGTTTATCTATTAAATGCAGTATGGGGAAGTTCACCGGAAGATGTATGGGCAGTAGGAAGGGAAGGAACGATAATCCATTGGGATGGTAATGAATGGAGAAAGATTGATATAGGGATAACAACACCTATTACAGATATATGGGGCGTCTCAAAAAATGAAGTTTACTTAATCGCTTATGATAATATAACTACCTCTACAAGCGCTGTTTATAAATATAACGGTACAAATTGGGTAAAACTAATTGTTATTGGTATCTACAATTATAGTGGTACAACAGTTTGGAAATTACCGGCTGGAAATCTTTTGATTGGCGGAAGAATTCTATTAGAATTTGCAGATAATGATTTTAATGAAATATATATACCGGAAAGTAAAGGATATATATTAAAAATAAGAGGTACTAACATTAATAATATTTTTACAGTAGGTAGATTTGGAGAAATAAATCATTTTGATGGAATTAGGTGGAAAAGCATAGATAATTTCAAAACACCTGATTACATATTTAGAGTTTTAAGTTCGCTTTGGTGTAGTCAAAAAAAAGTTTTTATCATCGGTGAAGATAAAAATAGAGCAATAATAATTAAAGGTACAATCAATCATTAAAGTAGTAAGAAAATAAGTAGTTAGGAGATTACTTAAACCGAGATTATGCAATAGTAAAAAAACTTACTGAACAAAGCAATTCTGGTCATAAGGATTTGAATGGATTTCCAATTCATTTATTCCCCTTTCCAATAAAATCCTTAAAGTCTATTATTATTGGCAATAGAGCAAATTTGGAGAATATTAGGGAAATAGAACAAATAACTAATCAAAAATATAAAAACGTTATATTTAAGTTTGTTGAATTGGATAAAGTAGAGTATAAACTTAATCTAATCACACATAACCCGCCCTGTACCCCGGCTGCCAAATACTTGGGGCGTTTTCATTTTGCAAAGCGGGTTAAAAGTTGTAGTTTTTAAAACATAAATTAGTTGGCAAATTTATTTTTAATAAATTTTTTAGCGGTTGTTTTACTCAAAGATTTCCTTAGAAGATATTTTAGCAAAAGTAGACTGGGTTATAAAAAACAATTATCTAAACATTGAATATGATCATCGTTTACCACTTTTAGTTTTTTCCGAGAAAGGTTGGGAAATAGAAAAAAATACATATTCAACAGAATTACTTGATGAATTTAATGGAATGATTAAAAGTGGAGTGGATTATGATATGAATTATTTGAAAGATAGAAATAGAAGTTTAATATTATTATTACTAGATAAAGTTGAAGCAACAAAGGATAGGAAATATATTCCAATATTAGAATCGTGGAAGGAAATAGAATATAAAAAAGTACAGAGAAGAATAACCCAAGTAATCAATAGTATTTCGCAAAATGCAATATAACCAGCAAATCTCCCAAGGAGTACTTCGGACAACTGAGGGTTTTAAGTTTTTCAAGTAGCTTGTCCGTCGTGGCGGATTGCTGTTTCAGTGTAGTGCAGTAATTTAAGTTTGGTTGCAGTGCTTGCCTAACGGAAAAATAAGCACGGCTTATAAATAATGAATTCGTTTCCACCTACGATATAAAACAGTTTCGGTGAACAAGATTTATTTAAATTGTAATGTTGCTTCGTGTGTTTTTTATTATTTTTATATGAAAATAAATTGAGGTTTTTTATGGAAAGAATACCATTATCCCAATGGGACACAATTTTTAAAAGTATGGTTGATAAAATTGATGAAGGCATTTTGATTGTTGATGCTAATCAAAAAGGAATGCCTATAATTTTCGCCAACAAAGGTTTTTATAAAATTACAGGTTATGAACCAAATGAAGTTATTGGTAATAACCCCAAGTTTTTGAAAGGGCCTGAAACTAACAATAAAGCTGCGAATATGGTTAGGGACTGTATAAGAAACAAAAAGAATGGCTCTATTAATGTTCTGAATTACAAGAAGGACGGTACTACATTTTGGAATCACTTTTCGATTTCTCCTATCAAAGATAATCTTGGAAATGTAACATATTGGATTGGAATTCAAAGGGATATTACAAAAATTGTTGAGATAATCGAAAGTAAATCTAAAAAGCATTCAATGACCGTAACTATTCACACTATGAATGATATTCTTAATAATTTCTTGAATTCTCTCTTCTTTTTTAGACAACATTTGGAAGATTGTGCCAACTCAGATATTAAAATACTGGATGAATTTGATGATGCTTATAATAATTTTAAGAATGAATTTATACGATTGAGTAATATTGAAAAATTCAAAGAGAAGAAACTAGGTGATGATTTTTCGGTTCTAGACTTAGAATAATTAGTTATTACTATTTCTGGTGCATCACAATGTACTGTGTTAAAAGTCAATTAAAAAAAGAAGGAAAAAGTTGAAGAACGAAAAGAATAAAACACGCGTATGTTTTATTTCTATAAGTACGGGTTATAATTTTGGATATATTCTGAACCGTTTTCCGACAAAGAAAAAATAAGTATAGTAATTTTGTGGCAACGGCAAATCTCCAGAGGTGTACTTTAGACAACCTGACCCCGCCATTAATAGTCATATAAATAGACGAAAAATAGTTTTTTGTATAATTTGTACATAGCGGAAAAATATTTAAATCACGTCTTCCCTTTATTCAAGAATAATATTCTTTATTTTAACAATATAAGTTTTAGTTTTATTGAAAGATTTTAACTAAGGGATTATGATGTCAAATAGCAAATTACTTGAACAACTTAGTGGATTAAGGCAATCTATTCTTAAAGGGAAAGCTGCTTTAGAGACAGAAGAGGTTGAAGAACTATCAAACGATTTCAGCGGAGTTTTTGAAAATACTGTAAACCGCAAAAAATTACTCACGGAAGAAGAAAACTCAGAATTACTTTTAGCCATACTAAAAGCTATTCCTTCATCACAATTGGCGGATAAATTGCTTGAAGATCTGGATGCCGAAAGTTTATATCAATTCTGTAAGTTGCTGATAAATGCTTCAGGCAAGAATGAGCTGGTTATCAACGAGATAACTCACGAACTGCTGAATTTAATACGCAACACAAATTGGCTTAAGAAAATTTCAGCGGACGAAAAATGGCATACAATTATTCATGATCTGATAAAATGCAGCAATTATACATTCGGACGATTGTTCAAACAGCGGGTACGGGATTACTCTGAAAAACCTCTGTTCAAAGTTATTCAAGGCAGCATGTTTGAGGAATACTCATGGAATAGAGTTAATAAAATTGTCGATAAATATTCATCAAGTTTGAAGTCTTTAATAAATGATTATAAAATCGATGAAACGCATGTCGCTTTTCTTATGGAAAACAGTATCGAGATGGCTTCTCTCGATCTGGCTTGCTTAACTTCGGGTATAAAGAATGTGATGATACCGGCTAATTCTGTTCCGGCGCATATCTCCTTTATTTTGAACCAAACTAAAGTTCCAATTATAATTGCATCTGATGAAAAACAGCTTGCAAGGATAAAGTCGGTGAAAAATGAAGTTCCGCATCTTAAGCTTGTGGTTCTTGTGAAAGGGAAGAGTATTGAAAATTGGGTTATTCCGTTTGAAAAGTTTTTAAGCCGAACTGGCAAGGATGAAGCCGAAAGCAAAATTGAGCCGGTCAATATTGATGATCTCACAACGATAATGTACACATCCGGTACAACCGGCGATCCGAAGGGGATCATGTTTTCCCAGATGAACATTGTGTATAAACGTTTCTGCAGAGCGCTTGCATTACCGAAAATTTCTGATAAAGACCGCTGCCTTGCTTTCCTTCCGCTCTTCCATACCTTCGGTCGATTCCTGGAGCTTACAGGTTCAGTTTTCTGGGGGGCAGAATACTGCTTCATGGAAAACCCTTCTGTTGAAACGATGATAGCTAATATGAATCTGGTTAAGCCGACTATTTTTATTTCGATTCCTAAAAAGTGGCTGCAGATATTTGAGGCGATAACGGCAAGGGTGAACATCGAATTGGACAGTGAAGAAGATATTCGGAAGGCTGTAACTGACGTGACAGGCGGCGAGTTGAAGTGGGGACTTTCTGCTGCGGGATTTTTACCCTCCGAGGTGTTTGAGTTTTTCCAGAAGTATGGAATTGAGTTGATGAGCGGGTTCGGTATGACGGAGGCAACCGGGGGAATCTCCATGACACCGCCGGGACAATATTCTCCAAACTCACTCGGTAAAGAACTTCCCGGTATTAAGATGAAGCTCGGTGAAGACGGAGAGCTTCTGATAAAAGGCGCATATGTAATGACAGGCTACTACGGAGAAAAATATGAGGATACTTTTGAGAATGGATGGCTTCCAACCGGCGATATTATGCGTCAGGATAAAAATGGTTTCATTGAAATAATTGATAGAAAGAAAGAAATATACAAAAATATTAAAGGAGAAACTGTTGCCCCGCAGAAGATTGAAAACTTTTTTCGTGATTTTGAAAATCTTAAACAAGTTTTTCTGGTCGGTGATCACAGACCGTTCAACACGCTTCTTATCAATCCGAATTATGACGATGCAAAATCATTCTTCGACCATATGGATGAAGATCAGACAAATGAATATTTTTCCTCAATCATCGTAACAGTAAATAATTTCTTGGCGCCGTTTGAAAGAATAGTTGATTTCAGGATCATTGATCATCCTTTTACTATCGAAAAGGGTGAGCTAACGCCGAAGGGGACTTATAAGAGAAGAGTGATTGAAAAAAACTTTTCCGAAATGATCGAAGAGATGTATGTAAAAACTCATACAACAATTAATGTCGGATCATTAGCGGTTAAAGTTCCTAACTGGTTCCTAAGAGAAAAAGCTTGTCTCAGCGGTGACATTGTGGCGATGGGTAATGATCTTGTTATACCGAAGCTGAGCAAGCTGATAAAAATTGAAGTACTCGATGAGAAAAAAAAGATCATCAAAATTGGAGGCTACGTTTACCAGCTTCATAAAACTCAATTGGATCTGCAGCCGCTTTTAACTAATGCATCGCTGTGGATAGGAAATAAGGAATTAGTTGATTTTACAAGCGATTCAATAATCCAATGGACAAGAAAGATCATTAATGATGACGACCTTTCGTTCATTGATTCGTTTGATGTTGTTGTGAGCGGTGAAGAAGCGGCAAACGATCTCCAAAAATATATTGATGCAGGCGAGGATTCGTTGTTCGGCTTGCACAAAGCATTATTGCTGCTTCAGTCCGATTCATTTAAGTACGCAGAAAAAGCGATCGAATATTTGATGTTTATTCTTCAAGACACTTCGTCAACCAATTATTCCTTGGCAAGAATAACTTTAACGCGTCCGAATGTCACAAAACTCCTAAAGACCAGAAGAGAGCTATTTAAACTGTTTATAAAATTCAGTTCGGGATTTTCACTTTACGAAATGTTCAATCTTTATCTGGATTATGACTGCGGTCTCATTGATGATGAAGTAATTACAACAGTGATCGAAAATGTTAAAAAGGAGCAGTTTGTTCTTCTGATTGAGTCCCTTTTAAGCGGCAGAATTGAGAAGTACCGTGCAGCGGAAGATATTTATAAAACGTGTTATCCAAGTGTTTTGAAAATGATAAGTGAATTTGGAATATTACATCCAACCACTTACGTTAAGCTTCGTGAAATACTAGTTCGCATCCAACTGCAGGAAGAAGATTCCAGTCTTGGCAGATTAGCATGGGAAACCCGCAACAATCTTAGAAAGGGATTCCGGGAATGGCTCGGTGAGAATCAGAAGATTGCTGTTGATATGGAAACAGGCGACGAGTATATGTGGAAGGATGTAATTATTCTCGAAGAGGATATTGGCTCTGCCGATAAGGAAACTTTATTCAATGTAGTTTCAAAATCTCCTTTGCTGCGCGAGGCAATATTTTTGTTTTCAGGAGGTAAATTAATTCGTCTTTCAAGCATATTACCTAGTGGTGTGTGGATAAGTTTTGTTAGAAAGTATCACGATAAGAGTCTTTTCAGAGTTTCGGTGCAGACAAGGCTGTACGGCTCTTTTGATATAGTTCTTGCCATAAATACCAATCGTGATGATCAGAGTATTTTTAAGGAAATAAATTGGCTTATCATGGCTGGCTCGGAAGTGGTTGCCAAAGATCTTGTTGAAGATTTCGGCGGTTATTGGGGCGAGTACAAAGTATGGTCGAGTAAGTACAACTTAGGTGATAACGTTGAGAGAGTTATAAAACGTGAAGTAAGAAAGAGCGATGAGTTTGCCGAAGAAAGATTAAAAATGCTCTGGCCGTTCTTTGTCTGGAATGCAGCTATTGCATATATCAATTTCTGGAAATTGACTGGCAAAAAATTTATCTTAGCTGATGCAACGACTCATAACTTTATAATCCCGTCACACGATTATCAAACCGGCACAAAAATACTTTCTCTTTCGGAGTCAATTCCTCATACAACAATTTCGGATTTGATAAATAAGTTCTACGAAGATTTTGTTGAAAAAAGTATCCGGGAATTTTCATTCCTCGAGAATAAAAATGTGTGGAATTATATCCTATCCGGAATTATTGAAGGAATTGGTGAAAGTGATGGAATGGAACTGCTAAAGGAATTTAGAGATGAAATTGCAGATCAGAAGAATAAAAGCGGTTCTCAAGCAAGCGCAGTTGAAGAGTTCATCGATATCCTGATGAAAGGTCAGTTCCTGCCTAAGCGGTTGTATTTTGCTACAAAGCGATTCCATAGATGGTTCAAACTCAATAGTGAAGCGGCTTTCAGCGCACAAGCAGAAATGCTGTTAGAACTTTACAGTACTTATCGACTTGATGAACTTGAGGAAACATATCCGGAAGTCAGAACCAGATTTTTCCTTGAGACCGGTTTATTGGATTCCAGCGAATCAACTAAGGAAGTATTGAATGAAATAGCAGTAAGATTTCATGAACATGATCTTGAAAAAGAAGAAATGCTTCAGCATATATCTCAACTTCAGGATGAATATGAATTATCGGAAAAAGAGAAATATTTCTTAGCACGACTGAGTTTCCCGCATCTTAAACCTACTGTTTCGGCAGATTTCATGACGGTTAAAACAGACGTTTCAAAAGGCGCCAACTTGGTAATTCAACTGAATGATTATGATGGGATCCCGTTCTTCATCAGACACCCGGTAACGCCTAAGGAGATATCTCGTCTGCACAATTTATTTATTGATGCGAACTTGCTTGTAAGTTTTCAGAATAGGCACAATTTCCTTGTAGCAATTTCGGAAAGGGGATTTATAATCGGCGGACTTTTTTACTTCCTATCCGATAAAGATACTGTCCACATGGAAAAGATCGTTGTGTCGAATCATTACCGCAGAAAAGGGATAAGCGATATGCTGATGAATGAATTTTTTGAGAGGATGAAAAGTGACGGTATTAAATATGTTACTACCGGATTTTTCAGACCCGAATATTTTTATAGATTCGGATTTAAAGTAGAGAAGAAATATTCAGGGTTAGTCAAAAAGTTGGTTGATGTAAGAGAGCAATAAATTTTGAATTAACTTAGTTCTCTAAAATCCGTGTAAATCGGTCTAATCCGTTTTATCAGAGTGCTATGATTTATAATAAAACCGGACAATTTTGTTTTGATTAGCAAAAGATAAAAATAATTAGTAATAGTTCATTAAAATTATAGAGAATAAAATAATTTTTATTATTTTTGACAAACAATTTAAACTTCACTAGCAAAATCCAATAATATGAATTACAAGAAAAAAGCAAAGTACATTTTTATAACAGGGGGTGTTGTATCATCTCTCGGTAAAGGAATAACGGCATCATCTTTGGGACTATTACTAAAGTCTAGGGGTTATAGTGTTACTATACAAAAATTTGATCCTTATATAAATGTTGATCCCGGAACTATGAGCCCTTTCCAGCATGGTGAAGTTTACGTAACTGATGACGGCGCTGAGACCGATTTGGATCTTGGACATTACGAGAGATTCCTTGATGTGAATATGTCTAAGGCGAACAATACAACAACAGGGCAAGTATATCACGAAGTTATATCGAAAGAGAGACGCGGCGATTATCTAGGAGCAACAGTTCAAGTGATTCCCCATATCACCGATGAAATTAAACGTAGAATGCGGTTACTGGAAAAAACAAATAAGTACGATATTATTATCACGGAAATTGGCGGTACTGTTGGGGATATTGAAAGTTTACCCTTTATGGAATCGATACGTCAATTGATGGTGGAGCTGGGAAGGAAGAACGCATTGTCTATCCATGTAACTCTTGTGCCTTATATCTCTTCTGCCGGTGAAGTTAAGACAAAACCTACGCAGCACAGTGTTAAGAATTTACTTGAATTGGGAATCCAGCCGAATATGCTCGTCTGCAGATCGGACGAACCGTTGCACAAAGAAATAAGAGAAAAAATTGCACTGTTCTGCAACGTCAAAACGAGTTCTGTATTTTCCGCGCACAACTGTAAAACCATCTATGAAGTGCCGCTGGTGTTATACAATCAAGGTATGGATAGAATCGTTTTAAAGAAACTGAAACTTCCCGATATTAATATTAACCTGGAAAAAT
>QILJ01000123.1 GCA_003233295.1 Ignavibacteria bacterium
TCACAACGCAGCACCATGTCCTTGATGCTGATCAGTATCGAGTTGGCATTGTCCTGAAAGGATTGGAATTTCATAATGACAATAAAAGTAGCAAATACTAATTAAATTAGTATTATAATCAATGATTTTTTTTAGTTATCATTTAGTGGTTCACTAGTTATTGTTTGGTCTTCCCGAGCCAGGAATGCCAGATGAAAAGAGAGCCTACAGCCAGTCCTTATACAGAAAAGAAGGCACCGATCCCGGTTCCGGAATATATCCGGGATTGTCCGGGGACACATTCTTAAATTAAGTGTCTGATTTGCTACAGTGGCAACATGAAAACAGATTTTAACTAAAATCTTACTTAATTTAGAGCCGGGCTGGTGCTAAAAGCAGGGTACTATTGATAGGGTGTCAACACATATCTATGTCAATTTTTACAAAAATGACTCGGGTGTCCATCAATCCATTTTGCATTATTTTAATACAAAATGGATAAAATATCCGAATATTCAGCAAAACCCCTCCAATAGGTGCTTTCCATTAGAATCATTATCATGTAAGGTTTTGAACCGAATATGTAAATTTGGGAGAGGAATTAGCGTTTTTTATATAGGACAGAAGTGATTATATAGCAACTATAGAGGGGTTGTTACGGGTATTTATATTAATACCGTTCATTTATCACCTATGTAAAGTTTTTGATAATTTCGAATAGTTTCGTATCATCTTTCTTTCCTACATTGTCTCCCCCCTAAGGTATAAAGAATCAAATATGCTTCATTAACCTTACTGGGATCTCACAAAAGGTGGGATGGCATTTTGAATGCCCAACAGTACCAGCTAAAATAAATTTTCGACCTTCTCAACCAGTTAGGAATGAAAACCACATGCTTTAAGAGTATCGTAGGCATGATTGCCTGTTTGCTCTCAGTGAATCTCTATTGCCAAGAAGCCAATGTTATACCTCCCTCGCCCAACGTGGCCTCTTTAGGAAAGTATGGCGACATACCTATTAGTTTCTATACCGGCACTCCTAACATCTCAATCCCAATCTTTGAAGTTGTCGCTGGGGATCTAAGCTTGCCCATTTCAATAAGTTATCATGCTTCCGGAATAAAGGTTGCTGAGGAAGCTAGTCGTGTGGGCTTGGGATGGGCCATTAATGCGGGTGGCGTTATCAGCAGAACTGTGGTAGGTCTGGATGATTTTGCAGCAGCTCCATACTCATATCATAACAAAAATGCTCCTGAATTGCCATGGGGTGGACTTGATGTTTTCCCTATACCTGGATACATCCAGGAATGTGACTTAAGTTTCGTAAACTCAAACTTTACCTTATCCTCACAATACACAGAAGCGGATCCACCAGGGTCGCCATATGATTTTGAGCCCGATCAGTATTACTACAACCTGGGCAACGAATCTGGCAAGTTTATTCTTAAACAGAATAAAGAGGCAATTCTAAATAAGCAAGAAAAGCTACAGATTACCTGTATTAACGATAGCAATTCGGGTTGGGTAATTACAGGTGCAGATGGCACCAAATATACTTTTGATACCTATGAGACCTATCGAAACAATGGAGAGTTGTTTGGTACTCATAAATCTGCCTGGTATCTCAATAAGATTGAATCCCCCTCAGGAAATATAATTGAGCTTTTCTATCAAAACCTGGGGACACAATATATTAAACCAGTAGGTGCATTTTCTGAACAACAGGTTTCTTTTACGCTAGGTAGCTCCTCAGGTCAATCAGGACCAACAGCGTTTCAACAAATGGTTGCAGGTAAGGAATATGAAACTGTAGTCCTTGACTACATCGATTATCCCAATGGACAGGTGAAATTTGTTTATGGACCAAGAGATGATATTGATGGGGATGTCGAATTAGACATTGTACAAGTTTTCAAGAAACTTCCTAATGGAAACCCTGAAACAACTCCATTCAAAGAAATACTCTTTGGATACGGTTATTTTACTTCAACCAATGATCAAGATTTTGATCAAAACAACACATATGCCACAAAAAGGTTGAAGTTACTTTCAGTTACTGAAAAAGGCACAAAGGATGGTACCAGTCAAACAAAACCTCCCCATGAATTTACTTACAACGAAGGAAGTACTTTTACCAATCTTCCAGCGAAAACCTCTTTCGCCAGAGACCATTGGGGCTATTTCAACGGTAAAATGGGTAATACTTCTTTAATTCCCACCTATCAATCTTTCCCATCTCCAAGTCCGATTGACTTCTATATTGGACAGATGGGTCAGGAGCGTGATGCAGGGGAGTTATATACTGTGGCTTTCAGTTTAAAAAGCATCAAGTATCCCACTGGTGGTAATACGGAATTTGAGTTTGAGGCCCACGATATCGATCCGGAGTTGTCCAAAAGTAGGGACCAATCTTATTTTTCAAATATTCCGATTTTCTATAACGAGATTGGAAAAACTATGTCTTACAATGGTCAAAACAAGGGCACGATTTATGAGCAAGTGTTAGACCTTACCGACGAATATGTAGATAACCAGGGAACGTTTACGAACACAACACTTGAAGCTGCCTTCAGGGTAAGCAGTACTTGTACAAGTATTAGCGGGGTTCCTAACGTCTATTTTGAGCTATATAACTCAGCGGGTACCAGAATCAGTAGAGTAGATTTAGGTCTAGACCCGTGTAATGACCCCAATGAATCTTTATGTATTTATTGCAATCCTGAGGGTAATAGTCCTGTTTTCGAGTATAGCAATGAATATACCTTAGAGCCAGGATTATATACCTGGAAGGCTTTTATTAGTGGAAATAGTGATGGTGATCCTTTTTTGGACATATTTGCCACCTATACCTATCGATCTCTAACCTTTCCAAATGGATCCACTGAAAGGTTTGTCCAGGCAGGAGGCATAAGAGTAAGTAAAATTACGGATCACGATGGAGAAAATGCTGCGAATGACAAAGTACGGACTTTTGATTATCACTACACTCAGGACAATGACTCCGATGGTACAGAGGAAGAAAATTCTTATGGTCTACTTATGGCCAGACCTCGGTATACTCACTTCACCTCCGTACTCGGACCCCTGTTCGGCCAGGAAGCCTCGTACGTACTTAGATCCTCAGATAGCAATGTCCCATTAAACGGCTCAGCCAGTGGCAGTAATGTTGGCTACAGTCAGGTAGCAGTCTTCTATGGAGTAAATGGTGAGTTCGGTAAAAGTATATACAAATATGAAAACCAACCGGATCTAACTTTAGGATACGCTTATTACACCCCGAGTTTTTTTGGTGATGCACCTCACAAACCTCCTTCAAGGCCGACTTTGGCATACGAAAAAAATGGCCTCCTGTTAGAGAAAGAAAACTATAAAAAGGAAGGTAGTGCTTATCTATTGATCGATGAAACCATTAACGAGTATTCACCTACGACTACTCAAAACAATGTGATCTATGGCATTGAAAGAAGGACACTTTCCCAGTTAATAGGATCTAATTGCGCAACCTTTGTAGGAGATATCTTATTCATCTATCCAGCGACCAACACTTCATTTGTGCGACTTGTTTCCAGCACTACCAGAACATACGATCAAAACGACCCAAGCAGGTTTGCAGAAATTATCAATGATTACTTTTATGAAAACTCCGATCACCTGCAACTCACTAAACAAGAAACCACCGATAGCGATGGCACTATCTTGGAAACTCAATACAAGTATGCTTTGGATTACACTAACCCGTCAGTGGTAATTGACTCTATGATAAACCGGCATATGCACACCCAGGTCATCGAACAGGTGCAACTAGTAGATAATCTGGAGGTGTCAGCCACAGGGACGGAATATCAACTTACTAATGATTTTGTAGTTCCTCATAAAATCCATCAATATGAAACTAACCAACCTGGAATAGGATTCAATGAATCTACGGACGGAACCACATTCACAAGTTACCAGGAGCGATTGAAATTTGGCCGATATGATATGAAAAGTAATTTATTAGAGCATAACAAAATAGAGGGAGTGGTTACATCATTTATATGGGGATATAATCAAACCCTGCCTGTGGCTCAGGTAGTAAATGCCAGCTTTAGTGATATCGAAGCAATATCAGGTTTTGGCAGCGAATTTCACGCAGGTACTGAAGAATTAAGCGCCTCTCAGGAAGAGGATCTAAGAAACGGTCTTCCTGATGCCCAAATAACCACCTACGCCTATGATCCTTTGGTAGGAATTCTGACCATTACGGATCCAAGGGGGTTAACTACCACCTATGAATATGACAATTTTAATAGACTTGAATGGATCCTCGACCACCAGGACAATATTGTGAAGAAGTTCGAATACGAATTCGAAAATGACGGCACGCCATAGTATTTGAACAGCTACTTTTTAAAATTCTCAACAGCAAATATCATGCAATCTTCAACCAGCTATAAAATTATCATCACTGCTTTCCTATGCCTACTGTGGACAGCCCAATCTGTTTCTGCTCAAAATTTTGAGCAGCTAATTGCCCGCTACAATATTGGGGGCAGCCAGCTTACCCTGAATGGAGAGACCTGGGGTACGGAACAATATGTGACTTCGACCAGTGGGAATACCTGGTCTGTTTCAGGAGTGGCTGTTGAGAACACTGATCTGGATACTTTGTATCAAACGGAAAGATTTGGAGATTTCAGCTATGAAATTCCCGTATCTGAATCCGGATTATACCAGGTAAAACTCTATTTTGCTGAGGTACATCATGGTGTGGCCAATTCTAACGGGGTTGGGGCCAGAATTTTTGATGTCGATCTTGAAGGTGGGCAGGGTCAACTAACAGACTATGATATAGTTGCTCAAACAGGGGCCTCCGCAAGGGCAATAGTTGAAACCTTTGAGGTGGAGGTTACTGATGGCTATGTATCCATCGATTTTACCACCGACGTTGATAACGCAAAGCTATCAGCCCTTGAGGTATTTGCCTTGGACAACCCTGCCAAACTCATCAGTACGCCCAACATGCTGGTACAGGCCGATAGCAGTCAATCAATGACCATCAGTGCAACCGATCTAGATGGTGACTCTATTACCTTATCTGTTGTAGGTTTGCCATCTTTTGCTAGTTTTACCGACCTGGGTAATGGAAGCGGAACCCTCAGTGCCACTCCAGGCGTAGGAGATATCGGAGCATACACGGTTACTATTAGCGCTTGGGATAGCATTGGAGCTGTCGATCAGCAAAGCATTAGAATTTGGGTTACAGACCCTGGGGCTTTGGAAGTAATTAAATTGAATGCAGCTGGTCCCACATTAACTCTGAATGGTACTCAATGGCAATCTGATGAGTACGGAAACCCTGGAAGCACCAAGCAATTTTACAGTGTTACTATTGGAGCAACCGAAAACGATTCTATTTATCAAAGTGAGCGACATGGCGATTTTACTTATGAGATTCCGGTACCTCAAAATGGAATTTATGAGGTAAGATTGCATTTTGCTGAATTATGGCATGGCATAAGTAATAATCTGGGAATTGGCGCCCGGGTATTTAATGTAGATGTGGAAGGCCAGGACCAGCTTTCCAACTACGATATCATACAGGAAGCTGGAGCGCCCGGAGTGGCAACGGTGGAGGTGTTACAAGCCACGGTTGATGATGGTTTTCTTACCATTAACTTCACCTCGGTAATAAATGATGCTAAGATAGGAGCTATTGAAGTGTTTGGGCATTTTGCACCCTTGGTGGCCAGTCCGAATATTACTTTAATAGAAGGTGATTCACTTAATTATCAAATTGTTTCATCTGACCTTGATGGGGATCAGGTATCACTTTCTGTGAGCAGCCTGCCTGGATTTGCCAGTTTTAGTGACAACGGGGATGGAACCGGTGACTTAACTCTAGAACCAGCTATTGGCGATAAGGGGGATTATCAAATAAATATTTCAGGTACCGACACCGATGGTTTTACTACCACCGGTGAAATGACCATTTATGTAAAAGATCAAAATAGGTTAGAATTGATCAGAGTAAATGCGGGGGGTCCTACATTAACCTTAGATGGTACGCTATGGGGATTAGATCAATATGGAAATCCAGGAGACGATTGGCAAGCATATAGTGTTGCCATTGCTGGCAGCGAAGTGGATTCAATTTACCAAAGTGAACGAAATGGAGATTTTACCTATGAAATCCCAGTGCCAGAGCCAGGATTATACCAGGTGAATCTACATATGGCCGAGTTGTGGTTTGGTGTAAGTACGGAAAATGCCGTTGGAGAACGCATATTTAATGTAGACATTGAAGATGGACAACATACCTTAACCAATTATGACATCGTGGTAGCAGCCGGTATGCCCGCTTTGGCTACCATGGAAGTTTTTGAAGCAATGGTGGTGGATAGTTTTTTAACTATTGACTTTAGTTCTGTGGTTAACAACGCTAAAATCTCTGCGATTGAAGTGTTTTCCAACTTTGCGCCGATTGTTGGGGCACCTAACTTGAGCATAGATGAAGGTGATTCAACAGCCATTCCGATTACCGCAACCGATCCGGACGACGATGCCATTACTCTATCGGTTAGTGGTATGCCTGGATTTGCCAGCTTTACAGATAACGGTGATGGTACTGGCACACTTAGCGTAAATCCTGACACGGCCACAGCGACCGCATACAATATGACTGCAATTGCAACAGATTCAGATGGGCTTTCTTCACAAGCGGATTTTACCGTTTGGGTAAACAAAACTGATCAAGACGTCAAACTGATCAATACAGGGGGTCCTCAGGTTACCCACAATAGTAGGACCTGGTTAGCGGGGCAATACTATACTGGTGGTAAAATCTATAAGAACGATACCTTAAGTATAGCAGGAACTGAAAATGACGCAATATATCGTAGTGAGCGTTACCAGACTCATAGTTATTCCATACCCGTAGATTCAGGTGTTTATCAGGTGCGTTTACATTTTGCTGAATTGTGGAATGGAGTACAAAATTCCAGTGGAATAGGTGCCCGGGTGTTTGATGTAGACATTGAAAACGGCCAGGGACAATTGGATAATTACGATATTATCAAAGAAGCAGGTGGCCCGGTGATAGCCACTGTAGAGCAATTTGACGTAGAAGTCAATGATGGCAACCTTACCATAGATTTGACTTCCGTAGTGGATAACGCTAAAATCTCTGCCATCGAAGTAGTGGAAGTGGACACTAGTGGCATTGATCAGGGCTTGGTGGCTGATTTGGTAGAATACCAAGTACTAGAGGATTTGTACAATGCTACCGATGGGGACAATTGGAACGATAATACAAACTGGCTAAATAGCACGCACATCGATAGTATTTCCAATTGGAACGGAATCATTGTAGTGGACGGAGACATAATCCAGGTAAGGTTACAATCCAATGGATTAGTTGGATCTATTCCTGCTTCATTGGGAAGTTTAAGTTCCTTAGAAGTATTGAGGCTCTACAGCAATCAGCTTAGCGGTAAGATTCCAGAGTCCCTGGGCAATTTGAGCAACTTAACCAGGTTCTCATTAAGAAATAATAATTTATCAGGAAATATCCCAGGATCACTGGGAAACCTGAGCTTGTTAGAGGAATTAGAATTACAAATCAATCAACTTGATGGAACAATACCCAAAGAGCTGGGAACACTTGACAGTTTGAAAATCCTGAACCTTGGAACTAACAAGCTTACCGGATCAGTACCGATTGAATTGGGAGATTTGAATAATCTAACCTCTCTAAAGTTGCCTGAGAATGAACTTTCAGATACCATCCCTTCCAGCCTAGGAGATCTGTCAAATCTGGTTACACTTTGGCTATACAATAACAATCTGGAGGGAGCTATCCCCAGCGCTCTGGGCAACCTGAGTCAATTGACCAGGCTTTCCTTGCGCGATAAT
>QILJ01000247.1 GCA_003233295.1 Ignavibacteria bacterium
GGAAACTTTACTTCAACTAAGAAAATGATGTTATTGAAATAAGACTGATGATTATCATTTAATGTGTTAACGGGTGGGTTACCGATAAATCAAGTTTTTGTTGTGTAATTCGCCCGTTTTTTTTAGGACATTAAATTTTTGATAATCAATTTATAATTAGAGCTAAATTATTCAAATAAACTTCGTGGAGAAGAGATGAATAAAATTTTTACTAATGTTTTAGTGGCTCTTTCTTTTATCGTCTTTGCATCTTCTGCTTTTGCCCAATCGGGAGTGGGTAAAATTAGCGGAAAAATTGTAGATGCAGATACAAGAGAACCACTAATTGGTGCCAATATTATTATATTAAATACAAACCTTGGTGCTGCAACAGATATAGAGGGTAACTACTTTATACTTAATATTACTCCCGGTACATATGATGCAAAAGTAAGTTACGTTGGATACGCTCCAAAAACAATTCAGGGGGTTAGAATTGTTGCAAACCTCACCTATGAGCTAAATGTTGAGCTATCAACAGACTTTACACTTCCTGAAATTGTTGTAGAAGATAAAAAATTCTTCGAGCAGAACGCAACTAACACAGTTAAAGTAATCGACTCGGATCAAATCTCAAGATTACCCGTAAAAGGAATTCAAAATGTTGTATCGCTTACATCCGGTGTAGTAATCCAGGAAGGTAGTGGTGGACAGGATGGTAACGCAACTATAAATGTTCGTGGTGGTAGAGGCGGTGAGGTACTCTACATTATCGATGGTGTTCCACAGAACAATATATTGAATAACACGAACCAAGCACAGGTAAGTGATAATTCCATTGAACAGGTATCATTCCAGGTCGGTGGATATGAAGCCAAATATGGACAAGCGCAATCTGGTATCGTGAATATTACTACTAAATCAGGTCAATCGTACTACAATATTTTTGCCGATGGAATAACTTCGACAGGTATAGATCAGTTTGGTTACAACCTTTATACGTTGAACCTCAGTGGTCCAATCATTCCTGGTAACCCAAATCATACCATTTTTCTATCCGGTGAAAGAGGTTGGTTGAAAGATGCTGATCCACCTGGAATTACTTTGGAATATCCTAGTATAGGTAAAAGCTCCGAGTTTAAAGAAGGGAATGAATCCAGTCTCTGGAGAGGAACTCTCCGAACAGCAAGTTCATTCGGCAATTTCCGATTAAATCTTGGTCTAAATTATAATACAAGAGATAACCGTAATTATATTTACCGTTATTCAAAGAATAACCCTCGTGGTAATCCTTTTGTACAGAGAGAAAACTTATCTGCAAGTGGAAGATTAAGTCAAATGTTGAGTTCAAATTCTTTCTGGAATCTAAATGTTGGCTATAGGAAATATTCCTTTGAACAATCTGACGAAACACTAAGAGATAATCTCTTTCTTTATGGTGATAGTACATACTTCGCAAATACTTTTGGTGTAACATTGCAGCGAGATGGTGTTAGAACCCAGGTAGACCCTTCAACCGGTAAAAGTTTTACATTGGATGAAAATGGTATTTTTTTTCCATATGGAAGAGTAAATAATTTTTATGGAAAAAATGAAGATGAAGCCTGGAATATTGATGTTGATTTTACAACACAGATCGACAATAATCTTCTTGAGTTCGGTGCTGGAGGTAATCTTCATACTGTTAGGAATTACGGTATTGGACCGGTATCACTTGCTGGTTCTAAAGACACTTTGACCGCAGACAATATAAATGATATCTTTGCTCTATCTAGACCATCTTACTATGGGTACGATGTAACCGGTAGAACTAAAACCAATGGCAGCGATCCGGATAAATTTGCTCGCCCGAAGAGACCTATTCTTGCATATGCATATCTGCAAGATCGATTTGAATTGGCAGATATTGTACTTAATATTGGTTTAAGAGTAGATTACTTCGATACCAAAACCGATATATTGAGGGACCCCAGTTTGCCGTATGCTTTCGGAAACCCAGAAATTTTTGATGCACCAGATTTTGTTCAAAAAAAATCCGAGTTTGAGTTATCACCCCGGATAGGATTAGGATTCCCGATTACTGAGTCCACTGTTTTTCATGCTCAGTACGGAAGATTTATTCAGCTTCCGGCACTTGCTGATTTATATACCGGTTTGTTCGACTTAAGTGCTTTGATTACTGATGATAGTAGAACAATAAACGCAGGCGGAATTATCAGTGAGAAAACAACTCAGTATGAAATTGGATTTAGACAACTGTTGGGCAACAACTCGGCTATGAATATCACACTATTTTATAAGAATATTGAAGGGCTTGTTAATAGAGGTCTGCAGTTTTTCCAGAGAGTTGAAGGTGGAGAAAGACTAAAGTACTTTAATCCTATAAATACAGACTTTGGTACTTCAAAAGGGCTTGCATTTTCACTTGATGTAACAAGATTAAGTTATTTTAGTCTTTCATTACAATACACGTTTGCAATCGCTGAAGGTACCGGGTCTTCAACAAGTTCAAGCATTACTGCAGTATTCCGTAATATTAATGGTGAAGTTCCAAAAGTCATCGCACCTCTGGATTTCGATCAGAAACATACCGGAACTCTTGTCCTTGATTTCTATGTGCCACAGGGAGAGGGCGGAATATTTGAAATGATCGGATTAAATATGCTGTTCTCATTTGCAAGCGGTCGTCCATACACTCCATTGAATTTCTTTGATATACTTTCGGGAAATAATGGTGGACCAAGCACGATCGGTTATGTGAATTCGAGAAACAGACCCGGAACTTTCAGGTGGGATCTTAAACTTGAAAAATCTTTTTCTGTTGGTGAAAACACATTAATCACTCCATATCTTTGGGTACAAAATGTTCTTGGAACGGCTAACGTTACAAATGTTTGGCGGTCAACCGGTGATCCATATACAACTGGTTGGTTGAATACTGAGGATGGTGTTGCTGCTGTTGAAAGAAACGGTAAGGGCTTTGAACAAGATTATAAGTCATTGGAGCGAAATCCTGGAAACTTTGGAATTCCAAGACTTATACGTCTTGGATTAAAACTAAACTTTACAAGATTAGGCCTTTAAAATAAAATGATTAACGATTATTAAGGGTTTTAAAATGAAAAAAACAATATTATCAAAATTTAAAATATTTATAACTATAGGTATTGTCACCTTTCTTTCATTCGGATTTTTAGAGGGAGATGGAGGAAGTAGGGTCAATAAAGGTAATTCCTACAACCTTTCCCAGCAGAATTCGGGTAAAGTTGGTGATGCTTATAGATTAAATATAAATAATATCAATCTTCCCTTTAATACCAGCGGAACTATAGCGGATGTTGATATTCCACCAGATGGTCCCCAGGGAAGATTTGGTGGAACCAATTTTCTGTTTTCCGCGGGTTTTATGATTAGCGGTTACACGAATGGAAGTCTGTGGGCTGCTGCTCAAGCTACTGCTTCCAGAATTTCGAATTTTAAACCCGGCAGGTCAGTTCCTCAGGCAGGAGATGATGCGCAAATGTATGTCATACTTCGCGAAGACCCACCTTTTGGTCCTGCCTGGCAGGATTGGAAAGATGCTGTTGTATTAGGAGCTGATTTTTATGATGGCGATGGCGATGGCATCTACTCACCGGTAGATAAAAATGGTAATGGTGAATGGGATCCTGACGAAGATGCACCCGATATGCTGGGCGATGCAACTGCTTGGAGTTTATTTAATGATGGCATTCCTGCTGCACAGCGAGAAAGGTTTGAAGGAATCAGCCCCCAAGGTATAGAAATTCGACAGACTGTTTTTGCTTTTGCATCAGCAGGTGCACTTGGGAATCTGGTATTTATCCGATATAGACTCTCAAATTCCGGTCTGGTAGCTGAATCGTTAGATAGTGTATATTTTTCTGTATGGGCTGATCCTGATCTTGGTGATTTTAATGATGACCTGGTAGGTGTAGATACGCTGAGGAACGCAGGGTTTACATACAACTCTGGACCGGATGCTGCCTATGGATCAAATCCTCCAACTTTTATGATAGATTTTTTCTCCGGACCGCAAGCATACATTCCTGGAGAAACATTTGTTGATCTTGATGGTGACGGAAAATATACCGACGGTGTAGACACACCTTTAGATACTGCCTTTGTGAAGCGCGGGCTATTACTTGGTGTTGAAATATTACCAGGAGCTAAAAATCTTCCAATAAGCTCATTCGTTCATTATCAACAGTCCGATCCAATTTTGGGTGATCCTAATACTGAAGATGAGGCAAGAGCATATATGCTTGGCAGAAACAAAGTGGGTGATTTACTTGATCCTTGTACATTTAATCTGGGAGATGTTATTGGAGTTGATTGTAACGCAGTTAACCCTTTATTCTGGTATTCCGGAGATCCTGTTACAGGTATCGGCTGGATAAATAACAGACCAACTGATCAAAGACAAATGACAAATACAGGTCCATTTAATCTAGTAGTTGGGGAGCCGGACGTTGATATTATGGTTGCTTATGTCATTGGACAGGGAGTAGATGCACTTTCCAGTATTACCGTAGCTCGCTCTATAGATGATGGAGCTCAATTTATTTTTGATAATAATTTTGTTGCGCCTTCGTCGGCTCCAATAATACAGGTAGTTGCGGAAACCGGCACTGAATTTATTGACTTCCTGTTTCCTACATGGGAACAAGTATCGGTTGAAAACACAACAGAAGCGTGGGATTTAAGGTTCCAGCTTTTTAACATTTACACATATAAAACCAATTCTGAACAAACTACAATTGATGGAAATCTAAATAGAAAATTGTTCACCAGGTACAGTCTGGATAATTTTATTCAGGATGTATATGAAGAGAACCCGGAAACTGGTGGAGTTGAGTTATTGTATTCACAAGGAGAAACATTAATAGACCCAGTTGTTTATGCCGATCCGGAAACCGGAAAAATTAGAATTAGGATAACAAAAGATCCGTGGACTGGAGAACCTCTGATTAAAGGTGTTCCATATTACTTTGCATTTACTTCTGTGCTTCTTAATTATGATGCGTTGTTTCCTAAAGATTCTGCTGATGGTCAAAATTTTGGTAACCCTGGTGATTATGTCCTAAGCTCAGCAGGTTTTGTCGGTGCAGTGGAAAATGTTGCTAAAATTTATACGCGATATCAAGATGATCTGGATGGTGGTATTAAATTAGGAGAAGATCAATACAATCCGCCGATAGCAGTTGGCAGTACTACCCATATTCAAGGTCCTGCAAACGGTACAATGATTTATGATGTTGTTCAGAAAGCTGCATTAACAGGTGATGCTTATGAAGTAACATTTACAGTTGATAGTACATCAGAGGATTACAATGCATATTGGTATTTACAAAATATATCAACAAATACATTAGTTAAAGATTCTTCCGAAAAGTATCTTGGGGGTTCAGCATTGATTGATGATCCTCTCACAGATGGATTTATTGTTAAGCTAGATTCTATTTTTCCATCTATAGCCGATTTACAAGCAGATACTTTAGAACCATGGTTTAACACTGATGTAACAGATGTTTATTATGTCGGTACTGATCTTGGAGATCAAAGCAGAAAACTTCCAGGCGGCGGTAACACACTAAAAAGTGCTGTTAATGAATTTACTAGAGCTGACCAATTAAAAAGAGTAGAACTCAGATTTGGCGAAACCGGTAAAAACAAAGCATTCCGGTACTTAATGGGATATGTTGGTGCTGCTCCACCACTCAGAAAAAGAAATTATACCTATGCTGCTGGTGTTACAGAAGACAATCCAAATATTAGTGTTGACCTAAGTGGGGTCGGTAAGAAGGGAGAAGGTATTGTCGATGTTCCGTTTACTGCTTGGGTTGTGGACGACTATTTCGGAGAGTATCAGCTTGCTGTTGGGTTCCTCGAACTTAGTGAAAATAACTCTGGCACTCCTGACGGAATATGGGACCCCGGTACCAATTTAAATATAAATGGGAGCGGTGAATATATTTTCATTTTCAATGTTCCATATGATGATATAATGCCGAGTGATCCTACTGATGTTGTAGGGCTTGGTAAGGTACATACAGGTTTTCAGGGTTCAGAATTAACTTGGGCTAACTTGGTTGGATATGATATCCCTGGAGATGTTAACGTTTCTGATAATGAGAGAGAAATGGCTAGTAATGCATTCTTTAACATTCTGTATGTAATGGCAATTGAAAGAGATACTACAGGTTTTGATTATACTGATGGTGATAAATTTACCATAGGTGTAGATACCTATCCTTATACATCTGCCGATGTATTTCAATTCCAAACCAATAAAGGTGGAGCTTTAACTGAGGATCAAGAACGCGAACTGTTTAACAAAGCAAATGTTTTCCCAAATCCATTATACGGATTTAATACGGGAACCAGTTACTCGCCAAGCGGTAAACCGGATGAACCGTTTGTAACTTTTTCGAATTTGCCAACTGAAATAACGATCAGAATTTATTCGCTTTCCGGTGTGCTTCTCAGAACATTAACATCAACAGATAAAGTTGATCCAAGTTCACCGTTGTTGAGATGGGATCTTGAAAATGAATCTCAGTTGAGAGTGGCATCCGGTATGTATTTGGCAATTGTTTCTTCACCAAAGTATGGTGATAAAGTGTTGAAATTTGCGATTATTATGCCTCAGAAACAACTTCCGAAATTTTAACAATAATTGGGTGGTGCATAAGATATAACTGCCCGTTTGAATATGAAAATAATTAGGAGTTTCAGAAAATGAAAAAGTTTACAACTCTAATCTTAATAGCTCTTTTTTCTGTGTCTCTTTATGCAGGAGATGTTGCCCGAAAGGGTACGACGGGAGCTGATTATTTGCTGATTCCTGTGGGTGGCCGCGGTATTGCAACCGGTGGAGCGTTTGTTGCAAATCTTAGCGGCTTGGAATCGATTTATTATAATCCAGCCGGATTAGATATCAACGGAGGTGCAGAGTTTATGTTTAGCTATATGAATTACTTTGCTGATATTAATATCTCTTATCTGGCAGTTTCAACCCAGGTATCCGGTTTGGGCTCAATTGCCTTTACGCTTAAATCAGTAGGATTTGGTGATATTCCCATTACTACTGTTGAGCAGCCGGATGGGACAGGAAGTTCCTACTCACCAGTTTATTTAACGGTTGGACTTACTTATTCTAAAATGATAACTGATAGAATTTCATTTGGTACTAACATTAAATTCTTAAGCGAATCAATTCAAAATGTCTCGGCTAACGGAGTAGCAGTTGATGTTGGTGTGCAATATTTTTTCACACCGCAGTTTATGATAGGTGCTACAGTTATGAATATTGGACCAAATATGAAATATTCTGGTCCTGAACTAACTCGAAGCACAAATATTCCAGGTTCAAATGTTGGATCTCTTGGAGGGCAATTTGAAATTGTCACTGAAGCATTTCAAATCCCAAGTTATTTCCAGCTGGCTCTTGCCTATGGATTAGAGGTCAACGAGCAAAATAAATTGATGTTTGCATCTACATTCGTTGCAAACAATGCATTGGAAGATGCTCTTAATTTCGGACTGGAATATGGGTTCGCAAATACTTTCTTCGTAAGAGGTGGTTATAATTTAACAGTAGGTGGTAACAGTAGTGAATCAATATTTGGTTTCACTGCAGGTGCTGGTTTTGATTACCAAACAGGTGATGTAGGAATAGTATTTGATTATGCTTTCAGGGATGTTAAAAATTTCCCAAGTTCTAATCATATATTTACTGTTAAGCTTAGATTTCAATAAGATATCTATTTTGGAGATAAAAGCGTCTGTTGATTTTTCGATAGACGCTTTTTTATTTTAGTACTACAATAAAATTATTTTTAGCAATGAAATACATATACTATCT
>QILJ01000261.1 GCA_003233295.1 Ignavibacteria bacterium
AGATATTGATTCTGTGATTAATAGAGAAGTTTTATAAAGAATAAACTGGAGTATTCACTTCTGTACAGTTGCTTTATTTTCGATTATATTTTTATGACCATCAAAAATAATGGAATAAAGAAACTTTGGGGTTAATATACCAATATTTTCAGCCGACAAGTTATCAACCCAGAACAGGCAATTTTCCATTATTCAAATTTTCTAAAGGACTGGACAGTAATGAATACCAATTAATAATAATTTAAATTATCTAAATAATCATTTGTTATTTTAGTATTCTCACTCGTTATTGATTATCTGGATTTAAGTTGAGGATTTATTATAATAAAGAATGCAAGGTGAAAAAATATTGTAAATAGAAACCTTTAATCGAACTAAAATTTTCTTGAGCCAATTAATTCTTCCTCCATATGCGTCAGTCGGATGTATTGAGCCAAGAGGTGCATTATGGACTGATGAACATCTTCAATGACACCATAATTTTCAGCACTTATATGTAAATTTACATCAGCAATCTTTGCTGATCGACCACCAGAAAATCCTGTTAATGAAATTACTGGCAAATTGTTTTGCTTTGCCCAATTCGCAGCCCGCACAATATTTTCCGAATCCCCAGAGGAGCTAATAGTAATTAATACATCTCCGGCTTTAGCGAGTGATTTTAATTGGTATTCAAAAATCTCATCGTACGATAAATCATTTCCAATGGCAGTAATAATTTCTACAGTTGTACTAAGGGAGTAGATTCGTGAGACAAGATCAGTATCTGTGCGCACAAGTTTACAATGATCGCAAACCAAATGGTTTGCAATAGCTGCAGAGCCTCCATTCCCACACGAGAAAACCATACCACCATTAGTGTAGACCTTTGTTAGAATCTCTATCGCCTGGCGAAGTTCAGATTCATCAATCGATGAGGCGGCTAAATTAATCTCCTTAAAATAATCTGCGGCATAATTTTCAATATTTGCATATTTCTTATTTGGGAAAGTCATAATATGTTTCCTTAATTAAATTATAAAAACTTATCATTATTATTTACATAACTATTTTGTAAAATCACCGTTACCCAGAGATAATTATAGATTCCTATTCTTACTCTCAAATCCTAATAATCTTTTGACGTAATAGAAGCCAAGTACCAATGATGGTAAGGGGTCGTTCCAGGAAAATGATTCAGTGTAATGTCTTTTAGCAATACTTTTTAACCAAGATTTCCAGGTGATTTTGCCTTTCCGATGAGCTTCCCGGAACGATAAAAAATCTCTGAAAGGTCTAATCAAAATAGCCCCCTTACGATAGTTTTCGTATGGTGGAAGCTCTTTTCCAACCAATCGATTATAAACAAAAAGAGCAATATCAAAACCAGATCTTATAATTAATTCAGTAGCATTTGTAAGGCGTGGATTACACTCCATCAACTTTAATATTCCGTCACGAGGATCAAGTTTAAATTCAATAGCACCCAGACCCAGATAACCTGACCCTTTCATAAATTTTAAACCAAGCTCTGCAACTTTAGGATTCCAATCAGTCATTTGATAAGTACCATTTCCAGAGTCTATTGGATACTGTCGTAGTTTACGCTTTGTAAAATGCATTAATGGATTTCCGTTCTCATCCATATAAGAATAATAACTTTGAAACTGGTTTTCTCCAACTCCAGGGATAAGTTCAGTTATAATCAGATCCGACCGAAAGTTATATTTTTGACCAAGCTCATACAGACTTTTAAATTCAGATAATAACTCATCTTGATTTTTAACGATAAATAGTTTTTTCAGAAAGTTACGTCCTCTAAATTCATGAGAAAATCGTGGTTTCAAAGCACAAGGATAAGGAAGAGAAGACATAATTCCCTCTAATTCTTGCTCTGAATTTATAGACCAGGTTTTAGGTGCAGGTACACCAATTTTATCTGCAATTTTAGAAGTTTCAGCTTTATCAAGCATTGCAAGCATAAGAGAATCATTTGATTCGGGTAAAATATAGTAATCAGCAAGTTGCATCCGATATCTTGAAACCATCTCAATAGTTTTATCGGAACAAGGAAAAATAACTGCTCCTCGAACTTGATCTAATGCCTCGCTAGTTAACCACTGCACCCAGTCCTCTATACTTTCCCCGGTAAACTGAATTCGAGTACTATATTTTGAGAATCGACCATGGTTCTCTGGAATATTTAGTGTATAAACTGGAATACCTTTATTGCCAAGGCTTCTTGCTACTGCAAGCGAAACAATGCCTCCATCTAAAAGAAGTACTGGGGGTACATCAGAAGTATCTCTTTTATGTTTTATATGCATAATCTATCTTCTTATTTATATTTAGTAAATTGCTAAGTATAGGAATGGCAACCGGTACCATATCCTCAGAATTTCTTACCTGGTAGTGATAATGAAGACCCGGTACTGCATTAATTTCAATTATCTTTCCACCAGTTTGTTTCAAAGGAAATCGTATATCAGTGGTAATTATATCTATTCCTGCCAGATTGATACCCAGTACACTTGTAGCTCTTCTGCATTCTGTCACTATATCATCACTAACAATATTGGTTATAGACTCGCTTTCATTAGCACCACTCTCGTTCGTTGTAGATTTAATAGTTATTTTTTGACCTTCTTTCGGTACATCTTTTAACGAGAGACCAGATCTTCGAAGTGTCATTTTACAATCGAAATCGATTACAAGAACTTTCAATGACAATGATCCTGCTTGTTCGACCCGCCGTTTATTTTCTTTTTTTATTAAACTCCGTATTGATGAATATCCATCTCCGATAACCTGTGGTGGAATTCTGCGAATTGCATCTATCAATTCTCCGTTAAGAAATAACAAACGATATACATCACCCGGAATCAATCTCTCTATAATAACAGTAGGACTAAAAGCAGATGCAAACAGCGCGGCACGTTTTAGCTCGACACTAGATTTTATATGCGTTGTAACACCTTTCCCACCGGCGCTATCCAATGCCGGTTTAACTACGCAAGGTGCACCCTGAGAATTTAGGAACTCTTTTGCTGACTCAATATCATTAATTGTAAAAGCATGAAAAGGTGGCACAGGAATTCCATTTTCTAATAAGATTTTGCTGACAAGGGGTTTATTTCTTGCAACCTGAAGCAGTGCACAATTGTCAATTTCAACCATATAGTCATATATCCATTTTGATCTTCCTTTGTAACTAGCTCTATAAAAGCCCCCGGGGTAACTCTCTATATCTACAGAAAGTTTAGAGGCAGCATCAAGCCACATATTTTTATGAAATTCTGAAAAGGTGTCTTTAAGTTGCAGACCATGACCGGATAATTTATTCCAACCATGTCTTAGAAAATACAGTATGCGCAAAAGATTACTAATCAATTTATTTAATCGTGGAAACTTCACACTGAAACTCGTTTAAGAATTATATATAGATGTTATCGTAAATTGATAATAATTTATTACTACTGTTTTAATTTATTCTTTACTTCTTCAACTTCCTGTTTGGCTCTTGACATCAAAAAACGGTCATCGCTTTGGAGTGAGACAAACTGGAATCCTTCCTTAATCATTTCCACCGCTACATTCACAGAATTTGTATGTATACCTGCTGGTATACCGTGCTGTTTTGCCTTATTCAGTATCTCTTGTCTTGCCTCTATAAACTCAGGATCACTTTGCCCTTTACGTGGTTCTTTACCGAGTGCCATTGCTAAATCTGAAGGTCCTATGTAAATGCCACCAATTCCTGGGGTAGTAAGAATTTTATCAAGATTTCTTATTGCCTCCCGAGTTTCGATCTGCGGAATAACCAATGTTTCCTCGTTTGCATAGTTGTGATAATCACCACCTCCGTGTATGGCACCTCCACTAGAGTATTTTGTCCTTATTGGTCCGAAACTGCGATAACCTTGTGGCGGATATTTGCAAGCACGTACAAGCAATTCGGCATCCTCGGGAGTATTAATCATTGGACAAATTACTCCATATGATCCAGCATCTAATATTTTCATTAGTATGGCAGGATCATTCCAAGGTACTCGAGTAAGCGGTATCACACTTGTCGATGATATTGCTTGTAACATTGTAACAGCAACCTGGTAATCAACCAGCCCATGCTGCATATCAATTGTGATAGAGTCAAATCCCTGATGAGCCATGATCTCAGTAGAGAAAGAACTTGGAATTGAGCACCAGCCATTAATTACTGCTTCACCACGATTCCATATCTCTTTTATAGTATTTTTTCTCATTTTAAGCTCCTATTATAAACTATTTAATGACTAAGAATATAAAAAGTAAACTGTAATATTCTATTTATGGTGCACTATAGACAACGACGGGTATATCAACCTGCGACAGAACAAGCCGTAAGGGAATCTCATAATTAGATCCGGGAATTTTTGCTCTACGATATACAGAATGTTTATCCTTACCCGCAAACAACAAATAAATCTTTCTAGCATTTAGAATAGTCGTTGCAGTAAGAGAAATTCTCGCCAACCGGGAATTTGTACCTGCAATTGCAACGCAATGAGAATCAGATACATTAATAGCTTTATCTCCCGGGAATAGAGAAGCAAAATGTCCATCGGATCCTATACCAAGATATACTGCATCAAATGGTAATTGTAATTTCTTAAGTTGCGATTCACAATATTTAATATCTGCTTCAATAGACTTATGCCCTCTGTATAATGGAATGAACGTAGTATCTTCTGACAGATATTTCAACAAATACGAACGCACTAATTGCTCGTTACTCTCCGGATGGTCATTTGGAACCCATCTTTCATCTGTGAGAGTAATTGTAATATTATTCCAATTCAACCTATGTTTACGCAAATATTCAAATACTTTTCTAGGGGATTTTCCACCAGAAACTGCCAGAAGTGCCTGACCACGCATGGATATTGCTTCACGCAGAGTACCCACCAGATCTATTACCAATGCAGAAGCTGCCTCTTCAAGGGTTGAGAATTTTCGCTCTTCTATTTGCAATTTCCATTTTCCATTTCAATACGTTGGGGGATAATTCTGATTCGGTAATTCATTCTTATCAAGCCCCGCAATTGCTGCCCTTCCCATTGCTAACACTGCTTCTTCAGAACTTCCACCAATGTGCGGTGTCGCCATAAAATTAGACAGCTTTAATAGCTCTAAATCTTCCGGTGGTTCTGTGCCAAAAACATCAAAGCCTGCCCCAGCAAGTTTTCCACTCTTTAACAATCGTTTAACCTCGTTTTCATCAACCAACCCACCGCGAGCAGTATTGATAAGAATCGCACCTGTTTTCATTTTTCTCAATTGATCTGATCCTAATATATCATGTGTAGTCTCATTTAGTGGGATGTGCAAACTAACGATATCAGATCGATGTAAAAGATTATTAAGAGTTACTGGTTCAACATTATAAGATTTATAAAAATCAGGAAAATCTAAAATGTCATTTGCAATTACTGTACAACCGAGTGATCGCAAAATGATAGTTAAGTCTTTACCAACATTACCACAACCAATAATTCCGACAGTCCTTTCTGAGAGTTGTTTCCCTATTACATTCTTCCAGATACCATCACGAATATCGAGCTGTATTTGAGGTAATCTTCTTAGAAGTGAAATCATAAAAGCGATTGTTAATTCGGATACAGAACGCTTATTAACGCCTGAGGTCCATCCCAATTTAACACCGTGCCGCCGCATAGCAGCAATATCCAGCATATCGGTTCCAACTCCATATTTACTAATCACTTTTAGTTTAGGAAGTTTTGATAATATAGATTCATTAATTTTTTCTAAGCCAATAATTAATTTCTCTCGCCCTTTAACAAAATTGACTAATTCCTGACCGCCCAAAGGGATACCTTTATCATTAAATTGTACATCTAAATATCTTTCCAACAATTCGGAACGCAATTTGGGATGTTTTGAGAATGAGCGAGAAGCGACAGCAATTGGAGTTGTTGATTTCATATTTTGCAAATATCTATTCTATTTCCAACTTCGAAGACTGTTTTTCTACAAAAGTTTTATCTGCCTCATAAATTCCAAAAACTAAACTCATGGTTTCATATGCATCATGGGAAGTACCATTAGAAACGGGGCATCCACTTTTTATGCAATTAACAAATTCCTTCAATTCAAGCTCCCAGGATGGATCAGTATTGCAAAAGGTAGACTCTTCGGGTGGATTACCTATGGCAAATCCCGTATGTTTTCGTCCTTGAATTATCCATTCATCACGATAACTTCTGGTTGTAGAAGGCATGCCTTCTACAATCACATATCCGTCTTCCATAAAGATTTCAAGCGTAAAACGATGTTTCCATTGAGTAAATGAGCTATGCAACATTGCTATTTGACCTTTATTATTCCGAAGCAATGCAAACGCATTATCTTCAACCGGAATGTCCCAGTATGCCGTTGTACACATGCTTTTTATCTCTGTAAATTCACCACTGAAGTAACGGAAAAGATCAACCACATGAATACCCTGATCAAACAATATACCTCCGCCAGCAAGTGTGGGATCGTGCCGCCATTCATTTGGTTTTCCAGAGCCCTCAGCTTTACCATAAATGCCGCGCATCCAAAGGATATTTCCATATTTACCGCTATCAACTATCTTTTTCGCCTCCATAATACCGAAATGGTATCTATGATTGAATCCGATTTTTAAAATTTGACCGGGATTTCTTTTTTCAGCTTCCATTATTTTTTCGATATCTGCCATATTAATCCCCGGTGGCTTCTCACAAAATACATGTTTACCTGCATCCAATGCCGCCACAACCACTTCAGGAATAAATCTATTGGGAGTACAAACAAATACGGCATCAACGCCTGAATTTATTACCGATTTATAATCAGGAAGAAACTGCATATCTTTAAAACCATTAGTAGGTGGATTTGGATCTGTTCCTGAGATTAAAATTGTCTCGTCATTCTCTCGAATAGTTTTTTCTCTAATAGAACCCATTTTGCCAAGCCCAACTATTCCAAATTTAATCGGTTTAGTCATATATTCTATATCCTTTGTTCAATTTATCATTAGAAGTGTTCATTCGCTACTCACTCATCAATTTCCATTCCAGTTCTCATCCGGAATATTAGCTGTTGTAATTCGGTCTTTAATATTTTTTTCCAGATCTGTGTTTCAATTGTATTTGTAGATCACTAATGTATTAATATGATCCACATAACAATATAAGTATACGATTGATCTTCATCAACACTAGTAATTGCAATTGTGGTTATGATCTGCACAGTATTTATATTCATTTGCGCAAATATCATCAACGGCAGTTACAGCAGCGGTATTGTATTAATATTACATTAGAAATTGAATAGATACGATGGGTTTTAAGAGCAGCGTATCGCTTAACTATTTCAACAGGAGAAAAATTTTCCATTCCTTTTTACATTTAAGTAGTAATTATTTTTCTTTTTTAAGATGGTAGAAATTATATTGCTTATAAGGAAACAAAATTACTATATATGATTGGTCTTTATATATTGCTCAATCATTTTATTATAAAAGTCAGCAAAATGCAACTACAAATACAAGAAAACTCTGGTTAATATTAAAAATTTAAAAAATAATTATTTGAATTCTGTTTGGATAGTTTTCTTTATCCTTCTCATTTCATATTCCATTTACCTTTTAACTAAATCTCCCGAGCTTGTAAAGAATTTAAGTCCCGATACCGATACAATCGTTTCGTACGTTTCTTTTAGAATGATAATTGGGTTATACTTTTTCATTGCTGTATTCAATCTTAAAAAATTAAAAAATAGTAAACTGTGGCTTTGGTTGATAATAGTTGTCGGATTAGTGAGCAGAATAATTCTAATCC
>QILJ01000162.1 GCA_003233295.1 Ignavibacteria bacterium
ACACTAAAACTATTTCCTTTATACCAGTTATACCCGCCCCAAGGTTTATTGTTTACATACTCTACAACAAAATGTTCATTGCTTGGTAATGTAATATGCTCAAGAGTTCTTCTTCTCCCCTCTGCAATTGCAGTTGTAAAAACAGTATCCAACAGATCTTTTGGAATAATGAACTGCTTTCTATATTTCTCAAACCTTTTTGCAATATCGCCTTTGCCCGGCAGTAGTTTATCTAACTCGGAAAGTATTTCCGAAAAGTAAGCTTGATCATGATGAGGAGCAACGGCATCATAAAGCAGTTTGGACTCTTCATCAAATTTGTATTTCTTTCCCCCAATCATTGCGATCTTAGCCTTCATTGCTATCAGTTGTTTGATAAGGAAATTCTTCCTCATCTTTTCCAAATCGGATAAGTCCTTATCATCAACAGAGGAAAGACCTTTGATTAGATATTCGCTTTCCTTAGTCAACTTCTCTTTAGGGAAATTTGATTTCTCTTTTTCACTCAATTCTGCCGGTTTCCAATCGTCCGGACCATGATAAGCATCAACAACATCGGGATCATACTGTCCGACTTGAAGCACCAACTTTACATATCTTTCGGCTATGGATTGCATATTGTTCTCTTTTTGTGTTGTGCATGAGAAAAGGAATACTGCTAAAGAAATTACTATAAATGTTCGCATATTTTAATCAGAAGTTTTTAAAATGTGTAGCAATATACAAATTTATGTCCTCCAATAATACATTAGCTCTGCGGCTAAAACTCAAATCCCAACTGTCTCTCCTCACCGGAATATTTATCCTCATGCTTCAGCAGCCATTCCTTACGCCACATTCCTCCGGCATAACCGGTCAGCTTACCGTCACTCCCAATTACTCTGTGACACGGAACGATAATAGAAATCTGATTTTTACCGTTAGCCGCACCGACTGCCCGCATCATGTTTCTGCCGCCAACTTTCTTTGCAATATCATTATACGAAACAGTTTTACCGTATGGGATCTTTATCAATTCTGCCCAAACTTTCTGTTGGAACTCTGTTCCCTCTTGATGAATCTCAACATCAAATTCTTTCCTTCCACCGGCAAAATATTCTTTCAACTGCTGCTTACATTTTTCGATAATATTGTTTGAATTTTCCGGTTCCATTTTCGTATCATCAAAAACAAAAAGAATTGAGTTAACAGCGTTATCATCAGCCGTTATCTTTATTTGTCCAATTGGGGATTTGATATATGAAGTATATTTTCCTAACATTAGTTATTCCTCTGTTTCACGCAAAGTTCGCGAAGGTTAGAATCGCCAAGAATGCAAAGCCTATAAATTGTTAACAATTCTATAGTATTGATTGTCAAATTCGTTTTTTTTGTTAAGATATTTTATGACAAACTATATTTTTGGTAAAAAACGTGAAATGTCAAACGTCAAAATAGAAATATGAAATATTGAAGTTATTTTTTCACATTTCACGTTTGCCTTTTCACTTGCGGCTTTGCCGCAATATGAATACCATCTTTAAGCAATTTAGTGTTGAAATTGATTAATAACCCTAATTTTAAATTAGACAATTTAAGATAGGTTAGCAATTGCGCATAATGCACTGGCGCCAATAGTTCAATTGATTTAATTTCAATGATTACTTTATCTTCAACTAATAAATCTAATCTGTATCCAACATCTAATTTCATTTTCAGTCATTTAGTTCTCCCTTTCTTCGCGTTCTCAGCGTTAATTCCTTTGCGGGCTTTGCGTGAACTTACTTTCTCACCCAACTTTCTTTTCCATACTTCGATAAATGCCGACCACTACTCCAACAAGTTTAAAACCCGTATAATCCTTATCAATTATTATCGGTTCATACTCCGGGTTTTCCGAGTGGAGTTCAATTGAATCTGTTTTTTTATAAAATCTTTTTACCACAGCCGCATCGTCCAAGACTGCCGCTACGATTCTTCCGTTTACCGGTTCAGAATTTGGATTTACAATTACAATATCGCCTGTAAAAATATATGCATCTTTCAAACTATCGCCTTTCACTTTTAGCAGAAAGGAATCTTTAGGCATATGTGCAATTGTAGGAAGTTCAACCGTATCAATTGAATCGGGGTAAATTGTAAGCGGATTACCGGCAGCAACTTCGCCAAGTACAGGACGCGGGATAAAGAATTTATCTTCTAACAAAAGTTCAATTCCACGCGAGAGTTTCGGATTCCTTTTTATATAACCTTTCTTCTCAATTGCCTGCAAATGCTGCTGAACTGTTGAGCGATTTTTATATCCAAAATGTTCTGCAATTTCGGCTAACGTAGGGACTACACCTTTTGATCTCATTTCAACTAAATGATCAAGAATTTTCTGCTGAATTAATGTTAGTTTTTTTTGCATAGTTACACCTTCGGTAAGTGAGTTACATGGAACAAGATTATGAGTAAGATTAAGATACATTTCTTAATCTTATAAATGCCATACATTTGTATGGTATAATTTACGAAGTATATTTATTGCAGTCAAGTAAAAAAGTTGTCTGTTTTTGGTATAACTTTAGGGTAGGGAGCTGATTTATAATCAAAAGGATTCCGGCTGATCCGTCAACTGACGGATGCCGGAATGACATAATTTTTGCTTAGAATACTCTTTCAATAACAGTTTCTAACTTACCGCGAAGGACAGGTTTGGAGATAAAGTCATTGAATCCAGCTTTGATGAATCTTTCCCTATCTCCCGGCAGGATATAAGCAGTAACTGCAATTATCGGAGTATTTGTATAACTGGGCATTTTCTTTATTGCACGCATGGCATCCAGTCCGTTATACTCGCCTTGGAGATTTATATCCATCACTATCAAATCGAATTGTTTTGATTTCAGCAGCGGAATTGATTTCTCAAAACTGTTTGCAAATTCAATTTCTTTCATATCTCTCATCTGAACTTTAAACAAAATCTGCGAATCGATCTGGTCTTCAACGTATAAACAAGATATGTCGCTGAACGATCTATTAGCTCCTTCCGGAGGCAATACAGTTTCTACAACTGGAGTTGTTTCAACAGGCACTGGTCCTGCGACTTCATCGTGAACTTCTTCTTCAATCTCAACTACTTCCGGTTTAACACTTTCTGTCTGCTGGATTTCCGGTTCTATTTCTTTTGGAGTAGTTTCCCCAACTGGAACTGTCTCTTTTGCTTTTTGTGCGGGAATAATAACTCCTTCTTCCCTGTCAACATATCTGATCGGGAAAATGTAACCGAATTCTGCCGGTTTATTCAATTTGGAAATCACATCTTTTCTTTCGGTCAGAAGATCTGATAATTTACGTGCATGACGAAGCATAAATCTGGATATGCCGTATTTTTGCCTGACTTCTTCTTCGTCACCATTAAATATTTCATGCATTGCAGTCAGCAGTTCATGTGAAATACCAGTACGCTCATCTTTAACAGAAACTACGCAATGACCTGCATTACTTTGATATGCAGATAAGAACACTTTTGGATTTTTGGTCGCTTTCATTGCAAATTCAACAAGGAATGAAGTTATTGTTATCAACTTCTGCTTATCGGTTTCAAACTTTAACGATGAAGAAATTTTACCATAAGCAAAACTCACATTTTCTGATCTCGATACTTTACTTACGTTGCTTTCAATTGAATTGATAACATCAACAAAATTAACAATAGTTGGGTTGATCTCTATCTGATGCTGAATTAACTGAGCATATTGAATTGCATTATCCATCAACTCCAAGACCGTTCGCTGATTATCTCTGATTATATCAATCGATTCTTTTTGTTCTTCATCCGGATCGGTGATGCTTTCGGCTAATTCTTGAGCAAAACCAATTATCACATTTATCGGGGTAAGAAGTTCATGGAATAGATTATGCAGAAAGTCTCCGTTAATCTTACTCTTACTTTCTTTAATAATCTTAATCGGGGTCTGCTCTTGAACAACTTCTTTGATCACTTGCTGCATTGGAATTATAACCAAACCGAATGACACTACTTCTTCATCATGGCTATAAATTGGAGTTGCTAATATCTCAACCGGTAAAAAGTCTCCATCCGCTTTTTTAAGTTCGGTTGCTAAGGTAACTTTTTTGATTTCATTTGCATGGAAAATTCCGGTATTTATCTTTGCTCTATCATCATCATTCACCAGACTTAAGAAAGGTTTATCGTTCAATGCTTCCTTATCAAATCCTAATTTTTCTGTAACTCGACTATTGGCAAATGTGATAAATCCTTCCAGATCGGTAAAGACGATCAGATCGCTTGTGTTTTCAAAAGCTATTTTATATTGCTGAAGTTCTTTCCCTGTTTCAATATCTTTGGAAATATCCTTAATAATATTAAAGTGTGAGAGCACCCCGTCATAATCTACTTTCGATTTACTAATCTCTACTAATACCGTTGTACCATCTTTCTTTTTATGACGCCAAGGACCGGTAAAGTCGTGTTCTACGGTTTCTTTGGAAGAAGTCTCAACTAATGTCTGAATATCTTCCGGCGCATATAAATCGGTTAGATCCATACCTAAAAATTCTTCCTCAGTGTATCCGTACAATTTTAAGGCTGCTTCATTTATCTTTAAGAATTTCAAATCCTCAATGCTGTAAATGAACATTGGGTCGTTGCTATACTGCATAACTTGATTAAACATTTTTCCACTCATCGATGATTGATCATCTACTGATTTACTAAACGAAAAGTAATACACCTCAACTTCTTCATCTTTTTTAATCTCTGATAACTCAACTGAATATTGTGAATTACCGATTTTAACATTGTTCGAGTTGTCTCTTAATTGAAAAAGATCAATATTTAGTAGAGAGTTTATATCTTTCCCTAGAATATCATCTTTGCTAAAACCAAACTCAAAAAGAAATCTATTCGTAAAATTTGTAACATGATAATTTTTATCAATTTCAACAATCATATTTGGTAGGTTTTCAAAATTACTCTCTTTCTGAGCTACAACTTTTTCGCCACCAAATTTCACTTCATCAATTTTTTGATTGTATCCAATTATTGCTACAACATTTTTATCCAAGTCACATATAGGGAATTCAATATTTTGTGTCATTTCTTTCGCAAAGGTTTTTGAATAGGTTTCATAAACAACTGAATTAGCTGAGTTAACAATATAGTCATCAATATTTGATACTAATTTTGCTTCACTCTCTATTAGAACATCCTGCTGATACTGACCTTCAATTTTATTAAGACTCAAGCCAACAGCTTCAGCAAAAAATTTATTTACCAGTACAAACTTTTTGTTCGGGTCTTTTATCCAAAAAGCAAAGTCGAGTTGATCGATAACTCTTCTTATCTTTTGTCTTCCAATGAACGTAAACGGAAATGACTGTTTAACTATTTCAACTATTTCCAAGATTTTCTTATCAGTAATAAAATCGTCAATCTTATCAAGGTTAATTCTTAAATTAATTAGCGAATTATCATTTCCAGTACTGTTCTGCATTATGTCGTTAATGTTTTCCATATCCGATTAGTATTTTAAAGTGTTATTGAAAATATATTTGAATAATTTGAAAAATTCGTTGTATTATACGTTTTAACTCTGTAATAAATAGTTAGTCCAGTTTGCAGCTTATCCGAAGTATCAGTCCATGTAATACTATTTGGTCCAACTCTTGCCGCTTCATTATATTCATACTCGTTAATAACTTTCCTTTCAATAATAAACCCGAGTTCGTTCGAGGAATTATCATTCCAATTCAGCTTTACATTTGTTGTGGATGGAATAACTTCCCCGTTAAGTTCAGATGGAGCTGCAAGTCCTAAGTTTTCTGCTGTGTTCACTTCATTCGAAAATTTTGAAAAGTTGCTATTCTTGAATGCCCTAACTTTATAAGCATATACAACATTTTTATTATCTACAGTATCGTTATAAGCAGTTGAATTAGCGGGAAGTACTTTTATCTTGATATAGTCCTCCGAACCGTTTTTTCTCCAAATTTCGAATCCGTCTTCATTCTTTGCGTTATCCTCCCACCACAATCCAAATACTTTACCTACAGTAAATTCAACAATGTTCAGATTAGTAGGCGGATCAATAGGTTCGGATATAGAATCACCAGGTTTATTATTTATGGAGGTTCCAGGATAAGGAGAGTTCAAAGAATCAACACAACTAAAGCTTATTGCGGTAACAAATATTATTAACGCAAATCTGATAATATTTTTAATTATTGTATTTTTCATTTCCTCACCCGTTAGATATTATCATTTAACTCATCTTGGTTATCAAAGTCAACTAAAAAAATTCTAGTTTCATCAGCTTTTAAATTATCAACATATAGATAAAGTACATTCTTAGTCGAATCGAATTCATACTGCGGAATTGGTGTATGGATCATATCAGCTGTTACTTCAATATTAGACACATTTTTATTTATGAATATTTGAACAATAAATTTATCAGTTGTATATTCCTCATGATTAGAGACTTCAACAGCAATTCTTCTTTTACTTCGTGTGTCATAGCGTAACTCAATACCGCTTTGTTTTTTCCACCAGTCAACTAAATTTGTAATTGATGTAAACCAGATATTCTTTGCTCTTATGTAAGCAACCAAATCCTTAATCACAGAAACATATTCAGGTCTAAACTGAAGGTTATTGTGGAACTTCATCACATAAAGACCGCCTTCAAATAAAATTCTGTCAACATCTTCTTTGTAAGTGTATTTCTGATATTCCAAATTCTTCAAACCATACTGACCAATGATTTGCTTATCATCCCGTGCTGTTTTAGTAATTAAGAATACCGGTTTTTCATTTATCACTACTTTTTTAGGAACTGACCTATCCGTTAATGAATCTGTGATTAAGAAAGATATATTTTCAATAGTCATAGCTTTAAGTGTCTTCTGATTATACTTACTATCTTTAGACATAACTCCATCAATCTTCGTGGTTGTAAATTTCAACAAAGAATCCGTGACATTTCTTATATCATATATTTGTGTTTCTAAATCGCCTAAACCTTTATCATCCTCGTTATAAGAATCCTTATTTTCGAAATCAATTATTGGAATTATCTCTGCATACTGATCCAATGATTTTGTTATTTTCGGATTACCTAAAGCCAATTCCGAATTAAGCAGTATTGCAGCCGGATAATTATATTGATTTAACATTCTTTTAACTGCGTTAACATTGGTAAAACTTTCTTCAAAAGTTGGCAGAAGTACTGCTGCTGCATCGTAAGGAGCCGGCCAATCTTTTATAAAGGATGTTGGCTGATATGTTAGCCAGTTAATACAGTTCTGAAACAATCTTCCGAAATAGATATGATCTCTCTGTTTCCCGATGACAGAATTAATTTCAAAGCCGTACCAGATAAATCTTCCCTTTCCGTAATTGCCAAATGCCATACCGACGCTTTTCTTGATCTCTTCCGTAACTAATCCTTTTTCACGTCTGTAATCGAACCAATAACTAACTTGCTTTACTCTCGGTTCCAGAATTTCAGAATAGATCGGTCTATCCCAAGTTGCAATTCTTAAAGCATAACCGGTTGGAATTCCAGCAGTGATTGGTAAATTTCCCCTTAGTGTATGAACTTTTGAAGTTTCATCTTTTTCCGATATTTCTCTTGTAAATTTCATACCGAATGTTTCTGTAAAAAATTGCCATCCTTTCCACTTTCCTTCTTCGGAATAAGTTCCCACTCCGCCCGTTGCAAAAATACTTCCACCATTATCAGCATATCTTTTTATCTGGGAAATTTCTTTTTCACTCAGCGATTTTGCACCGGCTAAAACAAGTAATTCATAAACAAGTAATTCATAATTGAAATGCTTTCCTCTTTCGATATCGATATCAGTCAGAATATCATAAGAAACATTGAACTTCTTAAGGAAATTCATCCATGTATCAAGATTATCCTGAACCCAAGTATTTCCATCGTCGGACATATTTTCTGTATAAGTTGAATATAACAGAGCAGCTTTAGTTTCTACACGATGAGCGAATATGTTTTCTTTTGATGGGTAAATTTCTGAAAATGTATAGTTGCCATAAACATTTTTAACTATAAGAAGAAATACAATTAGAGAACCAATTAGAATTGCAAATCCGCTAAAAAAGATAAGCAAGGAATTGACTTTCAATCCTTTGATCAAATCATTGTTGTCTTTGCCTGAATTATTAACGCTATGTGATTTTGCTATCGCCATTTAAGTGTACTTTCTTTATTCTCATCTTTAGTTGGTTCAACATAACCGTCTTGTGTATATCGTAAGAATTTCTCCCGACTCACAGTTCTTTCTTTTACTTGAGCAGAAGATGGTTGTTGAGAAACTTGTGAATCAAATTTTGTGAATATCGGCGCTACATAAGTCGGACGCATTCTTGGTCTGCTCTTGCGAGTTTCCGTATATAACGGTCTTCTGTGCGAATCCCTTGTATAAAGCAAATCTCCTGAATAAGCTTCACCCACTCCTTCTGTATCCGGAATAATTTGAGATGGAGTAACAAGTTCAGCCTGTACAGTATCTTTGGGACTTTCAGACTCAATTCTATTATTTCTTTCACGGATCTTATAAAGTATGTATGCACCAATCGCTAAAATGAAAGTCGCAATTGTTGCTACTAACATAATCAGTGATAATATAGGTATCAATTCCATTTAAAACCTCAATAACATTTTTATTATCTATATTGAATACCAACTCTTTCTAACTTGCCCCATTCCATCTTGATTCCTAAAAACTCTTCGATGAGGGCCATAGTTTTGGTAATATCAATCAAAAGTACAAATACCATGCGGTAAACAATTGCCCATGGTACTAATCTGAATTCTTCTTTTTCAACAGCTACAGAATATATTGCCGACATGAAATCCAGCAGAGCAATTCCGCACCACCAGTAAAATATTAAACTTGACATATCATTGAAAACCGCGACAAAAATGAAGAATAAATTCGCAAAAATATTCATTGCCGGCCAGACTAAAGATTCATAAAACATACTCCAAAGGACAAGAGTATTATAGAAATTCAAAGTCGGGTTATACAAGTATTTTTTGTGTTTTCTTATTGCCTGCAGAATTCCACGTGTCCAGCGATATCTTTGCTTCAATAATTGATGAACGGTAACCGGAGCTTCTGTCAATGCCCAAGAACTTGGTTCATACTCAATTTTCCAGCCTAAAGATAAAATCTTAAGTGTAATATCAGTATCTTCTGCAAAGGTGTCACTTGAGTAAAAACCGGCTTCACGAAGCGCTTCTTTTCTGAAAATTCCAATTGGTCCGGGAATAATGTTTACCATTCTTATATGACCTTGAGCGCTTCTTGCTAAGTTCAAACCTTCAACATATTCCAAAGCTTGAAGATCTGTTAACCATCTCTTTCTGTTCTGAATTTTTACATTTCCAGCAACTGCACCGACATTTTCATCTGTAAAATGTCTGATTGCATTTTTTAATGTAACCGGTGATAAAATCGAATCACCATCCATACACAAAACGAAATCTGCTTGTGAATATTGAATACCG
>QILJ01000393.1 GCA_003233295.1 Ignavibacteria bacterium
TCGTGAATCGGCAAACCCGCCTCCTTGCTCAGATACATAAACGTTCGGGACAGACCTGATTATATCAGTTAGAAATCTTGCGCCTAAATTTCGTTGTATCTTCTTCGAGTCAATGTTTGTAAAGGCAACCGGTGTTTCTCTGATACTGGCATACTTCCCTTTCACCAATGATTCTTGGAACAATATGGCTTTTTGTGCAAGCCCAACAGTAATGGTTGTATCCGATAATAAACTGAGATGAATAAATTTCGTTTTATATCCAACATAAGAAAAACTTACAGTTGCACTTCCATTCTGAAGATTGTTTATCCGGAACTTTCCTTCACTATTGCTTACTGTACCGTAGTTTTTTCCTTTTACGAGAATATTAACATTTATAAGCGGTTCCGCCGTTAATGAATCAACGACTCTGCCTGATAAAGATACTGATTGAGCTAAAACAAGACCATTAACTAATAGAACAAATAGGAATAATTTGATCATCTAAAAATCTTTCTATACTATCTCTAGCATTCTGTTAATTGGTATTCGTGCCTTCTCCGCAACATCTTTCGGCACTTTTACTTCGTATTGATCATATTTAAGAGCGTTCAATAATTTTTCAAGTGTTATCATTTTCATATACTCACAAACCGAGTCTTCACTCATCGGTAGAAACTCGCTCTGCGGTTTTATTTTTTTCATTCTGTGCAGAATGCCTACCTCAGTTGCAATCACAAATTGATCGGCATCAGAATTCTGTATATGTTTTATCATTCCTTCGGTTGAATAGATATTAATATCACAGTCATAAACTTCCGATTCTAACATGCACGAAGTCGAGCATCCGCATTCAGGATGAATAAGAAAATCTGCATTCGGATATTCTTCCATTTTTTTAGCAAAGTCAATTTCACCTATCTTTTCGTGTACATGACACGCTCCGTCCCATATTTTTATGTTTCTACCGGTGACTGCTTTTGTGTAGCTGCCCAAAAACTTATCTGGCAGAAAAAGTATCTCTTTCTCTTCCGGAATTGTTTCAACAACTTTTACAGCATTGGATGAAGTGCAGCAATAATCAGACTCCGCTTTAACTTCTGCTGTAGTATTCACATAACTCACAACAACCGCATCGGGATTTTCTTTTTTCCATTTTCTTAACTGATCGGCTGTAATAGTTGAAGCAAGCGAACATCCGGCTTCCGGATCGGGAATTAGAACTTTCTTATTCGGAGAAATTATTGAAGCTGTCTCCGCCATGAAGTGAACTCCGCAGAAGACAATTACATCTGCATTAGTTTTCGCTGCAACTTGTGACAGACCAAGCGAGTCCCCGACAAAATCTGCAATATCCTGGACTTCCGGTATCTGATAATTATGTGCAAGTATTACCGCGTTCTTTTCTTCTTTAAGTTTTTTTATTTCATCTAAAATGTTCATTTAGTTTTCCCCCTATATTATTAACAATGATATATCCAGAGCACTAACTGAATGAGTTATTGCCCCGACAGAAATATAGTCCACACCGGTCTCTGCAACCACTCTGATATTTTCAGCCGTAATATTCCCCGATGCTTCCACCTTCGCTTTCTTATTGATCATTATAACTGACGCCTGCATTTCCTCAATAGGCATGTTATCGAGCATAATAATATCAACGTTGTTGTTCAAGGCTTCCACAACTTCATGAAGGTTTCCGGTTTCAACTTCAATTTTGTATTTGAAGCCATATTGCTCCCTGATTATCTTCACTGCTTTCGGAATTGAGCCGGCAGCTTTGATGTGATTTTCTTTCAGCATAACCATATCGAACAACCCGATACGATGATTCGTCCCTCCTCCGACAGCTACTGCATATTTATCGAGATATCTAAAACCGGGTATAGTTTTACGAGTATCCAAGAGTTCTGCCTTTGTATTTTTTAACTGCTCAACATATTGTCTCGTTTTAGTAGCAACACCGCTCATCCTCTGCAGAAAATTGAGAGCAGTCCGTTCTCCGCTAAGAGCGGTTTTCATCTGCCCGGAAAACTCAGCAATTAAATCGCCCTTTTTAACTTCTGCACCGTCATAATAATTTGAATGGAATTCCAGACCTTTACCATCAAGTAATTTGAACACATATTGAAAAACTTCCAATCCAGCGATCACTCCGGATTCCTTTGCAACAAGTTTCCCTTTACATTTTACTTTCTCATCAACAATGGCAGAGGTTGTAATATCACCGCTTTGAATATCTTCCTCCAAAGCAAGTTTAATTAATTCCTTTGATTTTTCGATGTAATTATTATTCATTTTATCTTATCTTTTTTAATCCGCCAAAGGCGGACAAGTGATGAATTCCTCGCAGCTTGCAGCGGGGAGATTCATTAGAATCAGTACTGTATTTTTATTTTTACTTCTCAGTCTATCTTCTCAAATTTGATGCTAGAGTTTATTAAAACCACATGACCGTAAAACTTGCTGGATAGATCAGGATGATCACTTCTTTGATGCGCGCCTCTGCTTTCCTTCCTATACAGCGCACTCCTAACAATACTCTCAGCCAGATTCAGCAGGTCTCTTTCCTTTCTAAAAAATGAATCTGAACTCATAGCAGGAAGCTGTTCCGATAATATTTCAATCTCAGTTAAAGCATCATTCAGGTCATCTTCATTCCTAATAATTCCAACCTTTTCAGTGAATATTCTTTGAAGTTTGTGTAAAGTAATATTGTAGTGCTGCATTGAAAAATCTGATACTTTATACTGGATTAAATCGCTTTCCGGGATATTTATTTCCGAGCCAATATTTTCCGATGCTTTAACAGCAGCTCTTCTCCCGAAGACCAAGCACTCCAGAAGTGAATTACTTGCAAGACGGTTAGCCCCGTGAACCCCAGTGGATGCAGCTTCGCCAATAGCAAATAGTCTGCCGACACTCGTCGCGCCAAATAGATCAGTTTTAATTCCGCCGACGGAGTAATGTGCTGCCGGAGCGATTGGGATCAATTCCGAAGTCATGTCAATTCCTTCCGCTAAAGCAAAGTTATAAATATTACTGAAGTTGTCTTTGATCGATGTTTCGCCTAAATCACGGGCATCCAGATAAATAAATTTTTTATCTGATTTTTTGATCTCTTCAAAGATTGCTTTTGCTACAACATCCCTCGGCGCCAGTTCTTCCATCTCGTGATAGTTGGACATAAATCTTTCACCCTTAGAGTTTATCAGATATGCTCCTTCGCCGCGGACTGCTTCACTGATCAAGAATATTGCTCCGCTCTCGGAATAGAAAGCAGTTGGATGGAACTGTGTGAATTCCATATCGCGAATTTCCGCTCCGGCGCTCAATGCCATCGAAATACCTTCCCCAACTGCAGCGTTCGGATTAGTGTTGCGCAGATAAATATTATTGTAACCACCCGTTGCAAGAATTGTATTTTTTGAATAGAATGAATTCACTTCACCGGATTCCATGTCTAGTGTATTGATACCAGCAACTTCATCCTTTGTAGAAATTAGATCCAGCACTTGCGTATGGTGAAGAAAAGTTATGTTGGCAATCTCTTTAACTTTATCATATAAAAACCGCGTAACAGCTTCCCCGGTTGAACTTCCGTGTGCATGGATCACTCTTCTCTTTGAGTGACCGCCTTCCAGCCCGAAATTATATTTACCATTCTTCTTATCAAACTTCATTCCTGTATCTATCAACTCTTGAACGCATTCAATACCTTCAATAACAAGAACTTTCACCGCTTCCTTATTGCAAATACCTCGCCCGGTTTTTAGTGTATCTTCAACGTGGGATCCTATTGAATCTCCTTCGCCCATAGCAACTGCAATACCTCCCTGCGCAAGCCACGAATTGATTTTATTTTCCTTGATCTTCGAGACTATCAATACACTTCCGTATTTTGCGGCTTGGTATGCAGCAAACAAACCGGCTAAACCGCTTCCTACAATTAGGAAATCATATGTTTTGTTATTAGTCATTTACTTTCTCGTTATTATGTTCATCTACAAAGACCAATTTAGCTTTGTAATTTGAACACTCATCCTCATCATACTCAGCATAGCTGGCAATAATTATTAAATCGCCGACATGCACTTTACGTGCCGCAGCGCCGTTCAACCCGATTTCTCCTTTTTCCCCGTATATTACATAAGTCGAGAATCTTTCCCCGTTTGTGATATTATAAATATCAACTTTTTCAAACTCGATCAGATTAGCTTTATCACACAATATTCTATCTATCGAGATTGAACCTTCATAGTTTAGATCAGCGTATGTCACTGTCGCTCTATGAATTTTCGATTTCAGCAGAGTCCGTATCATTTATACTCCTATTCATTTTAAGTGTTTCCAAAAGTCCATATAAAACAAGATTTGAATCAACCACATCGAACAACCCGGTATTTGCAAAAAGAGCAGAAAATCCACCGGTGCCAATTATTAAAGGCTTAACACCGTGGAATGCTTCGTTGGTTATGTTTTTCGTGATCTCTTTTATCATTCCTATCTGCCCATGATACAACCCAACTTGGATACTTTCAACCGTCGTCTTTCCGTAAGAATATTCACTGGCTTTGATCTCAACTCGCGGTAATTTTGCCGTTCGTTTCTCCAGACTTTCCATGGAAATTCTGATGCCGGGAATTATCACTCCGCCGAGATACTCGCTCGATTTTGAAATAACACAGAATGTTGTCGCTGTACCGAAATCAACAATGATAAGATTCTGATGCGGATGAAGTCTTGTTGCTGCTACGGCATTGGCAATTCTGTCGCTGCCAACTTCATGCGGATTCTTATATTTGATCTTCAATCCCGTTTTTACTCCAGGCTCAAGAAAGAACGGTTCCATATCGAAATATTTTCTAATGCCGTTCATAAGCGAGTGATTTCTATCCGGCACAACACTGCAGAATGAAATATCCTCAACATCATTCGGATCGAAATCATTTTCCCTCAGCACATTTTTCAAAAAAAGCCCGATTTCATCCGATGAAAATGATTCCCTTACATTCTTCCTGAATTGTAAAACAAGTTTATCATCATCGAACACTCCGCCTAAAATTTGAGTGTTTCCTACGTCAAGTGTTAAGATCATTGCGATCTCCATCGATTAAAAAGTTTTTCTGCAAGTTCATCAGCAGTATCAACTATATGGCTTTTACCATCGTTATCAATAATTTCAAATAAATGCTGCACATCATTTTCTCTATCTGATAGAGCATTAAAAACGATAGCATCAGCTTTTGAGTTATCAAGCAATTTCTTTATTTCATTTCCTTTCTTTTCATTATCTCGTTCATCCAGAAGTTTGAAAGCCGTTAACTTCACATCTTTGTTAAGCGACCATTCTTTGATATGATTTACAAGTTTGATATTCTTAGAAAACGTTACAGTTATCGAGTCGCCTGATGAATCCAATTTTTCAGTAAGCGGAAGTTCGATTATTTCTCCTTTTACATTAATATTTGCAGGGGAGTAATCACTCACTGCAGCAAGGTGTATCACCAGATCGTATCTTTTTGATGTAAGCTCAGATTCCAGAATATCTTTCAGACTTTGGAACGAGTTAAACTCAATAAGGTCCAAATCAAAAGCTGGTTTAACTGCCGATTCTGAAAGGAGAAGTGTAACATCAGCGCCGTTGATATAAAAGTGTTCTGCAATTTTAACAGCAGTTCTGCCGGAGGACTTGTTGGAAATATGTCTCATCCCGTCAATGTTTTCAATCGTTCCCCCGCCGGTTATGAGAACTTTATAATTTTTATTGTTATTGCTGTGAAGTTGGCTGCCAATATAACCGAAGATCAAATCGGGGTCTAACAATTTCCCTTCCCCTTCATCACCGCAGGCTAAATAGCCTACATCCGTTGGCAGTATGTGAATTCCCCATTCCGATAATTTATTCAGTGATGCCTGTGTAGCCGGATGTGTGAACATTGCAGTATTCATAGCCGGAGCAATGAGATACGGTTTCTCCCTGTCGTGTGCTAGAAAAAGTGAGGTGATCAGATTGTCTGCAATTCCATTTGCAAATTTGTTAATCGTATTAGCATCAGCGGGAACCACGATTGTTAGATCAGCCCATTTTGTCAAATCGATATGACTCATCATTCTGCCCGGTTCAAACGAATCCGTATAAACCGGTCTGTGAGTCAATCCTTCAATAGTAGCTTGCCCGATAAACTTCAGCGCAGAACTAGTAGCAGCAACTTCAACTTCAAATCCGGCTTGAATTAATTTTGAGATCAAATAAGCAGATTTATATGCTGCTATTGATCCGGTTATCTTTATTAAAACTTTATAGTTTGACATTATCGATCAACCTTACATTACCTAAAAATACTGCACCATATCTAACTCCGCCGTGCGTTTCAATGTAATCAGTTTTGAGACCATTTCTATTTAATTCCTCAGCAATCTCAGTATCAGATTTTTCTGAATTCAGAAGTTTTGGAAACAGCGCGGCAATTTGACGTTCATCTTCCTTCAGTAATCTGTTGCGCGAACTCAACGCTAATCCGTCTTTCTCTCTTACAGTAGGAGATGAGATTATCTTAACATCCATAAAAAACGCGTCAACCATCCCTTGTACAAGTAAAAGCTGCTGTCTATCCTTCTCTCCGAAATATGCTTTACCAGGTTGTATTATATTAATTAACTTCATCACAACAGTCAGCACGCCCGTAAAATGCCCGTCACGTGATCTACCGCATAGTTCTTTACTGAAAGATGTTTCTTCAACTTTATAGATATAATTATCAGGATAAAGGTCTGCATAACTCGGAGTGAACAGATAATCGACATTCATTTTGTTCAAGAACGAAATATCATCTTCCAATGATGAAGGATAATTATTTAGGTCATCCTTATTATCAAACTGAGTGGGATTAACAAAAATACTCACAACAACAATCTGATTTTCCTCTTTTGCTCTTTCAATCAGACTTATATGCCCCTGGTGAAACGCTCCCATAGTGGGAACAAATCCAATTGACATATTCGTATGCCTCTGTAATTCTCTTTTCATCTCTGCCGGATCGGAAAATGTTTTCAACTGTAACTCTCCTTTTCCGAAGGGAAAATATTATCTTTCACTTCTTCATTATACTTATTCAGCGCAGATTTTACTCCGTCATATCCGTTAAAATATTTCCTCAAAAATTTTGGATTAAAGTTTTTATTGAGCCCGAGCATGTCCTGCAGAACCAGAATCTGACCGGAAGTATATTTGCCTGCTCCAATTCCGATCGTAGGGATTGACAATGATTCCGTTATGGTCTTAGAAATTTCAGAGGGAAGCATTTCCAGAACGAGTGCAAATATCCCCGTATCTTCAAGTCTTTTTGCATCATCTATAATTAGTTCCGCTTCTTTTTCGGATTGCCCCTGCACAGTGAATCCTCCGAACTTATGAACCGATTGCGGAGTAAGACCGAGATGCCCCATTACAGGAATCCCGCTTGTCACTAAATATTTTATGTCATCCAATATACCGTTTACGCCTTCAATCTTTACCGCTTCAGCGCCTGCTTTGAATACCGCATCAACAGAATCAATAAGTCTATCCCTTCCCTTTTTATGTGCAAGGAAAGGCAGGTCGGTGATGAGGAATTTATTTTTTAATCCTCTGTTTACTGCCGCCGTATGCATGACCATCATTTCAACAGTTGCATTTATCGTTGTATCAAATCCATGCATAACCATTGCAACGCTATCGCCGACCAGAACCGCATCAATATCGCTTTCGTCAATTATCCGCGTGCCGACCAATAGTCATAACATGTGACCATTGAAATATTTTTGCCTTCACTCTTTAATTTTTTGAAGCCGTTTATAGTTTTCATCAGTTTCTTCAATTTATTCTGCCATAAGACACAAAGATTTATTTTCTTTGTAACCTTAAGGCTGTTTACCATGTTCTAAATGCTGCAATAAACCATACCCAAGTATAATCGGAACACTTAGTTCAATTAAATAATTATTTTTATAAG
>QILJ01000051.1 GCA_003233295.1 Ignavibacteria bacterium
ATTTTGTTTTATAGAAAAACTCACTTTTGTCTCTCTTAAAAAGAGAGAGAATTTTTGTAAAATCCGAAAACCACTTTGCTTTGGGTATATATTCACATTAGTTATTAAAGTTTATTTCCTCTATTAACCAAATAAACCCCAACCAAAATAATTAATGCACCAATGATTATTTGTATAGTAAGTATTTCATCCAGAAAGAACCATCCGACAAATAGAGCAATAACCGGATTGATATACGCATACGTTGATACAAACGAAATAGGAAGTTTTTCAATCGCATACATGTATGACCCATACGCAATCAATGATCCAAATAATAATAAGTACAAAAATGCCAGCATGCTGCTATTACTTATGGCAAAGTTTTCCGTTTCTCCAAGAATTACGGAAAGGATTAGCTGAAAGAATCCTGCAAATAACATTTGGAATGCCGCACCCATAAACGGATGCACAGTTAGTTTATGATACTTGGAATAAACCGAACCCGATCCCCAGGAAAACAATCCGATTGAAACCAGAATTATCCCCAGTCTATATTCCGGTATTAGAAGCAGACTTAAATTATTCCCCAGAATAAAAACCACCCCTATAAACCCAACTAAAATACCGCTTATAATAAAAAGATTCAATTTCCGCTTTCTTAGTATTACGCTTTCGAGAAGAACAATTACAAATGGAACAGTTGTGATCAGGATTGCTGCAAGTCCACTAGGTATCCATTGCTCGGCAACAGCAAGAAAACCATTTGCTACTCCCAGCAGAAGCAGTCCTACAATTACAATGTGCTTGTAGTCGGACTTCTTAGGAAAACTATACCCTCGCCATTTTAATATAATCAGGTAGATGATACCCGCTAATATCCAGCGTGGAGCTGAAAATATGAATGGCGGCATTCCTCCTACTCCAACTCTAATTGCCAGATATGTGGTTCCCCAGATAATACTGACTGCAAACCAAGCTGAGTATGCTTTTATCTTTATGTTTTTTTCTAACATTGTTTTTGGAATAATCCGATTATACTAATTAGAATCTATATTTTTTCTTAACTTTTGATTCTTAACTTAAAATTTTATTTAAATAAATTATTGGTTAAATGTTTAAGATTAAAAAAGCGACTATCGAAGATACTGAGATTATATATAATTTTATATATAAGCTTGCCGAATACGAAAAATTAATCAATGAAGTTACAACAACACCGGAATTATTAGGCAAATCACTGTTTGGACCAAACTCAAATGCTGAAACTTTGATAGGTTATTTTGATGAGAAACCTGTTGCATTTGCTTTATATTTTTTTAACTTTTCTACGTTCAAAGGTAAGCGCGGACTATATTTGGAAGATGTTTTTGTTCTACCAGAAATGAGAGGAAAAGGATTCGGTAAGGAATTACTAAAACGGTTAGCGCAAATTGCAAAAGAAAATGACTGCGCACGTTTTGAGTGGTCGGTACTTGATTGGAACAAATCGGCTATAGATTTTTATAAAAGCATTGGTGCGTCACCAATGGATGAATGGATAGTTTTTAGATTGAACGAAGAAGGAATTGAAAATCTTGCTAACTAATACTTGATAACACTATGAACGACATTATAAACACTATTAAACAATGGACACTGGATAATCCGATTCTCGGAATTATAGTTAAAATAGCTGGGATCTTACTCTTGGCTTATATCACATATTGGATAGTACATAAAGTGCTTATTAGGTACATTACAAAGTTCGTTAAAAAAACTAAAACGGAGTTTGATGATATACTCTTGAATGAAAAAATTCTGAAAAAAGTTTCTTACATTGTACCGGTACTTGTAATTCAGCAATTTAAAATTTTTAATCCCTCAATAGAATCCATAATTGACACAGCTTTAAGTGCAGTACTTGTACTTTTACTGATAATGATCATCAATGGATTTATTGATGCATTGACCGAGATAATTCAACAATTCGAAAAATTCAAAGACCGACCGCTGAAAAGTTATGCACAAGTAATAAAGATAATTGTAACAACGATAGGTGTGATCTTTATTTTCGGGATACTTACCGGGCAAGAATTTTGGGGATTATTTGCCGGTTTAGGCGCAATAAGTGCAGTACTTCTTTTTGTTTTCAAAGATACAATTATGTCCTTCATTGCCAGCATTCAGATTGCAACATACGATCTTGTAAAAATCGGTGATTGGATAGAAATTCCGAAACTCGGTATTGACGGCGACATAATGGATATATCTTTGCACACAGTTAAGATCCGTAATTTCGATAAAACCGTATCAGTATTCCCTACTGTTGCGCTGATACAAAATTCTTTTAAGAACTGGCGCGGTATGCAGGAAACAGGCGGCAGAAGGATCAAACGTTCTATCTATATAGATGTTTCAAGCATCAAGTTTGTTGATGATAAGATGCTGCAGAGATTTAAAAAAATCAAATTGATATCAAACTATCTTGATAAAAAGATTGAAGAGATAAATAATTACAATTCACAGCTGAATGAAGAAACTTCTGATGATATTGTTAACGGCAGAAGGATTACAAACGTTGGTACTTTCAGACAGTATTTAAAAGAGTATTTGCGCGGGCGGAGTGACGTTGATAAGAACTTGACATTTTTAGTTCGCCAGTTGCAGCCGGGTCCTGAAGGCTTACCAATAGAAATTTATATTTTTGCTACTACCACGGAGTGGGTTAAGTACGAAGATATTCAAGCGGATATTTTCGATCATATTATGGCAGTGGTTCCGCAGTTTGAATTAAAGGTTTTTCAAAATCCAACAGGTTACGATTTTAAAGAGTTATCCAAAATCAAAACAGTTCAAAATAATATCAGTCAGGGGAAAATAGAATGAGAGCAACGGTAGCAGATGCGATCGGTCATGCACTAAAAGATCTAGGAGTTGCAATCGTTACACATGTACCTGGTTATGGGGCAAGTGAAGCATTTTTAAGTTATAATACAATCAACTTTAAACGATCTCCTGTTTCTTTCCACGAAGAAGTTGCTTATACCATTGCGCATGGTGCAAGCATTGTAGGTAAGCGCTCCGCATGTCTTATTAAAGCACAGGGTTTTGCCAAAGCAGCTAATAGTGTTGTGGATTCTTTATTCACTAGTATTACCGCGGGGTTCGTGACTATCATATTCGATGATAAAACCGGTAAACATTCCGATAGTATAATGGAGATCGAAAAATTGCTTAGAGGTTTGGTTTTTCCATACATTAAAGCTGAATCGGAAAATGTTTATGATGATCTTTTGAATGCTTATCAAGAATCGGAAAAGACTCACTTCCCGTATGTACTGCTTGTGGATTCGGATGATATTGAAAAAGTTATCGAGTTTGAACAGCAGAGTTTTGTTAAGAGTTTCTTTTATAAAAGAGATGTTCTAAAACATATTGTCCATCCGCTGTTAGCTGATTATCAGTACCAAGTATATACAAAAAGAAAATTTCAGGAAGATTATTCTTCTATTCCTAAACCTGTGCTGCCAAATGTGCCGGGTGATCTGCCGTTAAGCACAAAAACTTCTGCGGTAACATATCAGCCATTCTTTGATGTATTCAAAAACTTTGATGCCGATATCGTCAGCGGCGATACTGGTTCATCGAGCGTTTATGCTTTTCCACCCTATGATTTAATTGATATGGTCACTTATATCGGCGGATCAATTCCGCTTGCAATAGGTGCGTTCCTTGCAGGCAAAAGAAGTGCATGGGCAATAACAGGCGACTTTAGTTTTATTGCTGCCGGTCATATTGGGCTCCTTGATGCTGTGATAAGAGAACTCCCGATAAAGATCGTGATCTTGAATAATAAGGTTGCTGCTGCAACAGGAGGACAGCACATCCCCAAAACTACGCTACTCAGAATACTTGCTGGTTACGAAAGATTTATAAAAACCATAACCGATGGGCAGGATATTTTTGAGATCACAGAAGTTCTGGAAGAAGCATACAATGCTGATGAGTTAAGAATTATTATTGTTGATTATTAATATCTGATATTAAAATTATTTACAGTATTGTTCTGGTAGCATTATGTAATATAATCTTTTATCTGTTTATAATTTTTGTTTAACCAAACCTTCGAGGTTTTTAAATAAAATAAGTTAGCGAAATCAACAAATTAAATGAGCTACATTAAATTCGAAGGTTTTTATAATCATCTCCTTGTGTGTAAAGGAATTTACATGCTCGTTTCATCTGTTTATAATTCCTAATAGTTTGTCATTCCCGCAAGATTTAAACGGGAATCCTTCATAGATTATAAGATTCTCAATAAGAGCATTTGAGAATGACAGTTGTTTTTACTTTAATCCCCTGCGTGAGAACAATTTCTCATGCTTGTTTCATATGGGGATTATCTTAAATTCTAAATGAATTTCGCCGCAAGGCGGTGGGGAATTCATCCCTTGCCTGCATTTGTCGGCAGACAGGTCCGCCTTTGACGGATTAAATATTTTTATTACAGGATGTTTTAGGACTTTCTCCAAATTATCACCATGTTTTGTTCCATGTATTTAATTGAATTTGTGGAGTGTGACTCCATAAAATCATATAAATTTATGGAGTACTATTCCCAAAATTTCACTATATTAATAGCGAAAATATTTGTATTAAGGGATAAATATGATTATAAGGTTCTACAATTTGGAAAAGCTGGTAAAAAAAGGGAAAGTCCTTTTAATATTTGGACCAAGAAGAGTAGGTAAAACAACACTTCTTAACAATTATTTACAAAAGACCAAGTTGAAATATAAACTAGTATCAGGAGATAATATTACTGTAGCAAATATTCTTAACTCACGTGATTTCAACCTAATATTGGATTTTGCAGAAGGTTATGATATAATAGCAATAGATGAAGCTCAACAAATAAAAGAAATTGGAATGGGATTAAAGATTTTAATTGATAACATTCCAGAATTAATAGTGATTGCAACAGGGTCTTCATCTTTCAAGTTATCTCAGCAAACCGGTGAACCTTTAACCGGAAGAAAAAGGACTGCACTTTTATTTCCAATTGCTCAGATTGAATTGCTAAATCAATATAATAAATTTGAGTTGAAGGAAAAATTAGATGAATTTTTAATTTATGGGAGTTATCCTGAAATAATACTCGAGAAATCAAAAAAAGAAAAAAAACGATTATTGAAAGAATTTGTAGATTCTTATCTCTTGAAAGATATCTTTATGCTTGAAAACTTAAAATCACCTAAACAATTAATAACTTTATTAAAATTACTAGCTTTCCAAATTGGAAGTTTAGTATCACTAAATGAACTTGCCTCACAATTAAGAATGGACGTAAAAACTGTTCAGCGATATTTAGACATACTTGAAAAATCATTTATTATTAAAAGCTTAGGGGGGTTCAGTAGAAATCTTAGGAACGAACTAAAAAACAAGAATAAGTATTATTTTTGGGATATTGGAATTAGAAATGCTCTTATAAATCAGTTTAATTCTCTGCAAGATAGAACGGATACAGGTTTCTTATTCGAAAACTTCTTAGTTATGGAAAGAATAAAACATAATACTTATAAAGATAATTTTTGTAACCTATATTTTTGGCGAAATTATGCAGGACAGGAAATAGATCTAATTGAAGAAAGAGATGGGAAATTGTTCGGTTTCGAAATAAAATATTCCGAACCTAAAAAGAAATCTCCTCCTAACGATTGGAAAAAGGCATACACCAATTCAGAATATAAAATAATTACAAAAGAAAATTATTTGGAGTTTATTACATAAAAATGAAAAACCTTTTCCAAAATATCTCGCAAAATTTATCGGAAGAGTTTTTCGAAACGATTGCCGAATCGGATAATGTAAGAATAGAAAGGATAGTTTCAGATGGTCATACTTCCCCGCCTGGTTTCTGGTACGATCAAGATCAGAATGAATTTGTTATTGTACTTAAAGGTAATGCTGTTTTAGAATTTGAAGATGGTACTACTCAGAAAATGAGTGAAGGCGATTATCAAATTATTCCCGCTCATAAAAAACATAGAGTTTCATATACCGATACAAATGGGAAAACACTTTGGCTGGTAGTTTTTTATAGTTGATCATAAATTGTTAAAAGATTGTAAACGAAACTATTTACAAATTAAACGCAAATATAAAATTTAATCGTACCGAACTTAGATTCAGAGTTTGTTCTTTTTTTGATAGTTCATTAGTCTCCCAATCGCTAATTGTCAATATTTGATTGGGAAATAATAGTAAATAATTAAATTCAATTGCTAAAAAATCGCTTGGCGTTACACCAGCAAGCAAATCAAAGCCAATTGAATTGGAAATCTCCTCATTAACAATCCACCCACCTCCCATATCTGGAGCATTTCCACCAGCATTATCACCTGTAATAAAATAGTAACCTAATCCCGCACCTAAATAAAAAGCCTTACCTGTATTCAATGGTTTAATAAGTCCTTGGCAGCCAACGTTTAAAATATAAACATTATCGCTTCTATACAATTTTACCGATTCTGAATGAAAGTTAATATTAGCATCAAAATTAGCTCTTAACGCAAATTTACTTGAGATATTATAAAAGTAATTTAACCCAACACCGAAAGTCAAAGGTATTACTCCAATTGATATTTTTCCGCCAAGTTTATGGTCTTGTGCAAATACAATTGAAGTTAATAGCACGAAAATAGTGATTGTCTTTTTCATCTATTCACTTATTATCTGAGACCCTTCTAACAGATTAAACTTTAACAGCCCTATAAACTAAACGTAAATACAAAGTTTATACTAAACATATGAATGATGATTTTCTCTTCTTTGGTGTATGTTCCTGTACCGTCAAACGGAGAAAGTTCTAATAGTAGTATTTTATAATTAAATTCTATTGACCATGTTTCTGAGGTTTCTATTCCCATCAAGAGATCAAGCCCAAATGTATTGGAAAAATCATTTGATAGGACATAGGCTTGTTCCTGTTCATATTCTGGAGCGTGTCCTCTTTCACCTGACGGTGATAATAAGTAGTAGCCCACACCAGCACCAAAATATAACTTGTTCTCAGAATAAAATGGTCTTGTTAATAATTGTACTGAAATACTTTTGCTGAATAAATGTACACTTCTAAACATTAAATTTGGTTTTGGAGTATCTAGCATATACTCAGCTTCTAAAAGTGTCCTGAAATTAATGACATCTGAAATTTCGTAAACATATACAACGCCGACACCGAGCTCAACTGGTGAAAGCCCGAGCGATATTTCTCCGCCGAGTTTATGGTTTTGAGGAAGTACAACTGTGCTTGCTAAAATTAAAATAACTAGTATTCTTATTAATTTTATTTTTAACAAACTAACCACTTGGTATATCCATAAATATATAATAATACATTGTTCAATTATTTAATAAAATATTGAATTACTATGCCAATTCAAAAAGGTTTAGTAATTTTCTAGAACTATAAATATCTTGATTATTTTTATGAACAAAACGAAATCGACATAAATGTCGCTCTACAAATTTTATCAGTACAAATCCGTTCCATCAGTTAGATCAGCGTTCTATTAACATAAAATTTGGATTTTGACAAACATTTAATTTGTTTTGGAATCCAATACATTCTTTTTTAACTTCGCATAAGTTCTTTCAAATTGTTTACGGTGCCAGCAATTGGATAATAGGGAAACCGGTTAAAATCCGGTACTGCCCCGCAACTGTAATGGATAAAGATCTTCTGATATAATACCACTGTTCCGATCTATCGGAATGGGAAGGTTTCAGTAAGAATTCCACAGTCAGGAAACCTGCCGTAAATTATCATTTTAATCAATCTTCGTGGGTGAGGTTAGATTATTCAGAAGCGCAGAAATTTTTCTGCCGGTCTAAATATTCCAATTGGTTAAACTGATTCGTTTGAAAGTCACATTTATCATTTGTGATTTTTATGGAATTAAAGTTTAAAATATTATTGTTTGTTTGGTTTGCTGCAGTATCTATTGCAGCACAGAACATTACCGTTGTTGATTCGGTTAGCGGGAAACCTATACCCGATGTGATTATTACATCCGGCGCTTCTGATTTAGTTAGCAACAGCAATGGTGTTTTCTCATTGGATAAGTTTAACAATGCTGACACATTAACTTTTAAGCATTTATCTTATCTTAAAAAACGAATTCCGGTTAATGCACTCAAAAACTCCTACAAAATAATACTATCACCAAAACAGATCACTACTAGTCAAGTTTATATTGAAGGGAAAGCACCTCTGAACTCTACATCGGAAATGAGTGAGACCATTGAGCTTGACAACAGCAGTAAAGCAAGATACTCAAATCCGGCAGAAGTTTTAAAATATCACACAACACTAACGGTAAAAGACTACGGCGGAGATATCGGCATGAAGACGGTTTCTTCACGAGGTATGAGCAGCGAGAATACCGTTATCCTTTTTAATGAAGCTCGTGTTAATGATCTGCGGACAGGCTCATTTGACTTTTCAATGCTCGATGTCTTCTTGATTGATAAAATAGAGTATATAAAAAATAACGGGAGCAACGGTTATCTTTCCAGCGGAGGAACGGTAAAAATATTTTCGGGGAATTTGAAAAACGAATCGTCCACAACTATAGGAGCAATGTTCAATTCCAATCAGACTCAGAACTATTTTGCGTCGATTAAATCTGCTAAAAACAGCTTTTCTTACAGTGTTAATTTCAGCAGATCGTTCTCCCCCAATAAATACAACTACAATTTTGAGGGACAAAGTTTAGAAAGGAGCAATGCGCATTATTCAAAAACTTTTGTCAGCGGTGATATTAAATGGAGTGCAGATGACCTCGTAATAAAATTTTATACTCATTATTCACATCTGCTGAACGGACTTCCCGGATTTGTCGTTACGAATAACTATAACTCAAGTAAAGCCTCAACACTGACAAACGCTTTTTTGAATATAGCTAATCTTCACTACTTATTAAGTAAAAAATGGTTCTTCAATTCAACTCTAAGTTATCATAACCAATTCCTGCAGATGAATGACCCCGAGAATCAACTATTGGTGGATAGAAATTCACAGAGTTCAGCATTTCAAGATCTCTCCGCATTGAACAAGTTTACTTACAAGGGAGATGTTTCGGAGTATACACTCGGTTATGATTTCAACTATGCTCATGTTGATAGTTTATCAGCTTACATAAGCGGCTTATACAACTCTAATAATGCAAAAAGAGTTGAGCATAACTTTTCTGCTTCAGGAAATTACTTGGTTAAAGCGTTGGGATTCGATAGAATGATTTTCAGCGGCGGATTAAATTACCAGATTATCAATGAAAACATATTATCTGTTAACAACTACAATTACCTGTCGTACAGAATTGGCGCGGTTTTTACTCATCAATATTTGCCGGCAACTGATTTCACATTCTCCTATAGTGATAATTACAGACATCCGACTTTCAACGAAAGATATTATTCATCACTCTACGGAAACACAAATCTTAAAGGAGAAAAGTACCGGTCTTTTAACGCCGGACTTAATACAAAATATGAACTGTTAGGTAAAGGGGAAATTGAATTAACATATTTTTCAATTTGGGGTGATAATAAAATCATTTGGACACCGACAAGACTTGCGCTGCAAATACCAAGCAACATCAAGAATGTACGTTCACAAGGTATTGAGTTCAGTATCACTCAGCCATTTTGGAAAAAGCTTTTCGACATAGAATTCATGTACACCTTTACGGATGTAAGAAACAGAAGCGCTGTTTCCCCCGATGATAATTCATATAATAAACAACTTATCTATACACCGAAACACAAGTGGAATTTAAATGGGATTTTGAATATCAGCGACTTTAGTCTTTCGGTGAACACTACTTTTGTAAGCGAACGGTTTTATACATCGGACAATAACCCGAGGAACAGTCTTCCCCATTATTTTTTGATGGATATTTCTCTGTCATATAAATTCAACATTAACAACTTCGAGAACAGAATAACAATTAACGCATATAATATTTTGGATGAAGACTACTTCATCATTCAGTCATATCCAATGCCATTAAAAACATTATCCATAAATTATCAAGTGAGGTTCTTATGAAAAAACTATTTCTCCTAACTGCAGTAGTATTATTATTCACATTCGTTTCATGTAAAAATGACAATAATCCAGTTGATCCGCCAAACGGAAGCATTAATAGAAGTATAGTAGTCATAAACGAGGGATTATTCTCTCAAAATAATTCGTCTATCACTAATTATAACCTGGAAGATAAAAGTGTTGAGAACGATGTTTATTCTGTGGCAAACAGCAATGCCAAATTAGGCGATACCGCCAATGACCTTGTTATTGTTGGTGATAAGGGATATATCTCGGTTGATCAATCATACAAAATTGAAATTGTTAATATCAATACATTTAAAAGTCTTGGTATGATAGACCTAACCAACTACGGTGAGCCGAGACATTTATGCCTTATCGATTCAACTGCCGGATATATTACAACTTATAACGACATTGTTGTTCGCTTCGATCCTAAAACTCTGCAAATAATCGGGACTGTTGACGTCGGTTCAAAGCCGGAAGGAATTGTGAATCTCGGGAATAATTTGTTCGTCGCTAACTCCGGCTGGGGTGTAGGAAATACTGTTAGTGTAATTGATATTAGCAGCTTCACGGTTAAAAAAGAGATCACAGTTAAAGTAAATCCTCAAACGATAGTTGAGGATGGGATCAATGTTTATGTTATCTCAACCGGCAGCTATAGCGGTGACGGATACGGAATGATAAGTGAGATCAGTCCTTCGTCCCTTACCGTAACCGATACATTGCCGATTGCTAAAAACCCTGGAAAAGCTGCGGTGGCAAGCAATAATCAATTACTTGTTATTAACGGTGATGGATTAGTTCAGGTACAGACAGGAGAATTAAAAATAATTAAAGAAACCTTGATCCCAGGTTCATCGGTAAACACTTTATTCGCTGTTATCTATTCGGTAACATACGACGCGAAAGATGACCTGATCTATTTAGGAAACCCAAAAGACTTTGCCCAGAACGGCGATGTTGCAATATTTGATTTTAGCGGGAATGAAAAAGGCAGATTTGATGTGGGAATAAATCCCGGCACAATTGTGATCAAGAATTAATATTAATCTAAAAAAACCTCCGAGCTAATTAACCCGGAGGTTTTTTAATTATTCTATCTCTTTAACTTTTTCAACAAACTTCAGATTAAGTTCTTCAAGTTCTTTCAATACTTTCTGATAAATATCCGGATGAGTTGGTATGTGAGTCCCTGTAAGTTTCAGTTCACCCAAAAGAATTAGTTTAGCCGCAATACCCGCCGGCGCACCAACTGTTTTAGCAATTGCAGTAATACCATTAGGTACACCATAATTAACTAATGTAGATACATATTTTTCTCTTTTATTTTGTTCGGGATATTCAGCAACAATTTCGTGAGCCAAAATCACCATATCCCTGGCGCCTTCCGGCAACGGCATTTTCTCTATAAGAATTTTCTGCATCACTTCAGCAGCCGTTTTTACATTTCCGCCTATTATCTCATCACTGAAAAGTCCAAGCCATTTGAAATTTTCCATTATCCTGCCGGTAGGACTGATCTTTAGAAAATTTGCAATTCTCGGCTCAATTTTATTCCCGTTAGCGTTCAACGGTAAAAACATTTCTATAAATTCTCTATACGTCATCTTATCGAGATTAGGAATTTTCAGATATTCATTCGGGATACCAAGTTTTACTATCTGCGCCCATGTTTCACTCCATCCCGGATAACGCAAAGTGCCTCTAACCATTGTTTTCACTTTACCAAGTTTGAACAGTTCCTGATAAACTAAAGAATCCCTATTAGGATAAGCTTCAAAAGTACCGACATCTTCAATTTCTACATTCCAAGTTCTATGAAATAATTGTTCATACGGCAGAAGTTTCATCTGTTCCTGTTCCATGTAAAGCGCTCCTACATCACCAGCCATTACAACGTTTCTCGGATTCCATGTAATGCAGTAATTAAGCGGGTTTGATTTAACCTCCGGCGCCGGGACACCGCTTCCGTAAGAAACAAAACTTGAAATATAACCGCTCTTATCTCTGATCCTCTGTATAAGTGACATAGCCGACATATGATCGATACCCGGGTCTAAACCCATCTCGTTCAGTATCAGAATTCCCTTGCGCTTTGCATCGTTATTAAGCAGCCCCACTCTTGAATTTTCATAACTCGCAGAGATAACGGACTTACTGTTTGTGAGACAATCCAAAGCAATTAAATATTGAAAAGGGGGAGCGAGAAAATTAAGTACAATATCTGCTTTTTGAATCAATGAATTTCTAAGGTTCTCGTCGTTTACATCAAACTGAACCGCCTCACCCCTAGGATGAGAACAAACTTTGCTGCATGCGGCATCATAATTATAATCGGCAACAGTTACATGCCAATCATACTTATCAGCTTGTTCCAGCATATAGGAAATTAAGAATGGACTGCTTTGTCCAGCGCCTAAGATTAAAACATTTTTCATATTAGTTCCGTCGCTTACTTTGAATATCAGTTCTTGTTAGAAAAAATTTAATAAAGTAAAATAGATAGATTAGCAGAAATTCCCAAGAAAATTGAATTCCGTTTGAAAGAAATTTTGAATAAAATAGATTGATATCAATAATCCAGAAATTATTTTTTTATAAACTTTTTATACTGTTCGTACCTATCCAGTATTTCCCTGACATATTTAACTGTTTCCTTTCCTCTGGCATATCCAACTTTAACTATGGGATCGTTGTAATACTTTGCTTCAGATTTTTTAAGGAGATATTCTTCGACATTACCATGCCATACATTAGGATCAGCGCCGTATTTTTTTGCTAAATTTCTTGCATCTACTACATGACTAGGACCGATATTATAAGAAGCTAAAACGAATTTAATTCGTTCATCCAGATCAAGGATATCTTTGCTCCAATATTTTTCCAGCCACTTAAGATATTTTACACCGGCTTCAATGTTTTGGTTTATATTGCTAAGATCATCTACTCCGAACCGCTTTGCAGTAGCCGGCATCAACTGCATAAGACCTTCTGCCCCAGCCCATGATTTTTTATGAGTTTTGAATTGTGATTCCTGATAAATCAGTGATGCTAACAAACGCCAGTCCCAGTTCAACTCAACAGCAGACTTTTTAATTATATCATCATATTGAGATATTTTCCCGCCGGTAAGTGAGAAATACTCGCTATTAATTCTTCGTCTAAATCCTTTAGTGTTTTTGAAATATCTATCGTAGATGGTATAGTAATCATTCTTCTTTTTTTCTTTCCTTAACCATTCATTAATTGTTTCAAGTAATTTAGGAGAGTTCTTTCTAACTGCCCAAGCGATTCTCTGCGGAAGAGATATCTCATAATCAATATCTAGAATCGGATAATAGCCAGAGTAAAGCTCTGCAACATTCTTATCTGCAACAGTATAATCAATCTCACCGTTCGCCACCATCGTTATTAGATCACCCGATGTAACATCCGCAGGAGCTTCAATTATATTCAGATCGGCGCCAATTTCGTTAGAAAGATTTTTCAAACGCATAACATGTGACGATGCCTTGCGCACTGTTATAGGCTTACCTATTAGATCGACTGGAGATCGGATCAGTCTTCTTTTTATCTGATGCAGTTTCATCTGTCGCCAGCTTTTAGGCTTCCGCTGCACTAACACTTGCGGCGTAAGAGTATAATATTCTGTGAATGCTACCGCTTTGGTTCTATCTTTTGTAACGGTTAAATTGAACGCTATCAAATCACCATCACCGCTATTGAGAGCTTCAATCATTTCATCAAGTCCGTGAACTATCTTTACTTCTAGCCTGAGATTAAGATCAGCAGTCAATCGCTTTAACAGCTCATACTCATAACCCATAGGCTGCCCTCTATATATAAAGTAACTGTAGGCGTTGTATCCGGTAATGGCTATCAGTTTCCCTCTTTGCTGTATCTGATCAAGATCAATTGATATTTTGGGAGTCTGTTCCAAGGGGTCATCCTTGATCTCTTTTACGCAGCCGAACAAACCCAAGCTCAAAAATAGGAACAGAACTAATTTTGATAGATCGTTGTTTGTCAACATAGTGATACTTGTTCGTTCATTAGAATATCTCTAATTTTCTCTTTTTGTATAGTGCTGGAATTCAAACTAATATTTTTTTTTTTGAATAACAATATTGAATTTCTCATTACAACTTGTATTGAATTATAACCTATTTAGAATTGCAATAAAAATAAATTGATTTTTTTGAGATGATTTATTACGTTTATTATTGGATGAGGAACTTAAACGTGTATTAGAAGGGTTTATGTTTATAACCGAACAATCAAAAAATTAAAGTGAATCATCCGGGAGGTCAGCTTTACCTCTCTTTG
>QILJ01000034.1 GCA_003233295.1 Ignavibacteria bacterium
CTGTTAAGCTAAATGAGATCACAAATTCATTTGTTAAATTAAGTGAAGAGGGAAGAACAAAACCGATCGAGAATAACCTCGCTGTCTATGAAAAACAAAAAGAACTTTTTACAGAATTGAGTAAGAAATTGAGAGATCGCAACAATGGAAATGTTTTTAAATTAAGATCTGAAATTATTGAGATGAAATAGAGCTTATGAAAATAAAAACCGCGGCTTTCATAATGTTTATTCTCTTCGTATCATCCATTACAAATGCGCAGTCGAAAGAACTAACAGCAGACAACGGAATAATAAAAGTTAAACTTGATCTAACACGAGGTGGTGCAGTAAAATATCTTTCTCTCTCAGATGATGATAGTAATCTGGTCAATATTCATGATGAAGGACGGTATATTCAGCAATCATATTATGCAGGTAAAACCTTAGATCGAAAAAGTAATGGACAGTCGCCTAATTGGTCGCCTTGGTCATGGAATCCAATACAAGTCGGTGATGCATTCGGTAACCGCGCTCAAATTCTTGACAGTTATAAAAACCGTGATACTCTTTACGTAAAATTAACTCCAATGTTGTGGGATATGAACAATGAACCGGCTGAAGCGGTGATGGAGCAATGGACTATCTTGAGAAATAATATTCTGGAAGTTCACAATAAATTGATCTGTTTCAGAACAGATACTATCTACGGAGAAGATATTGCAAGGAGCCAAGAACTTCCCGCTGTTTATCCAATATCTGAATTGGATAATTTATTCTGTTACATTGGTGATTTGCCATTTACAAATGATACACTAGTAATCCAACTGTCATTAAATTATCCAGTGGATTTTGGGGACAATACAATAATGTTACCGAACATTGGATGGCTTTTGCGGGTAATGATATGAAAGGCATTGGAGTTTATAATCCGCAATGCACAAAGTTTTTAGCTGGAATGTACGGCGAACCGGGACATAAATCTGCAGATGCTTCTACATCATATATTGCCCCGATAAAAAAAGAAGTGTTAAATAAAAATTCTGTATACGAATATACTTATTACATAATTGTTGGTTCTATTAAAGAGATACGTGCTGAAGTTTATGAGCTAAACAAAATCGGTTTAAAATGATTCTCAAAGATTATTTAAAATAAAAATGGTGAGAAGCCCAGCCAGAATCTTCCCACCATTTTATAGGTATATGTTTTTAACATATAGAGTAAATCAATACACTGTAAAACTATCATTATTACAAACCAGAGATTGTGATTTAAATCACAGCAAATATTAATAATAATATCTCTCGGTTAGACGTTAAGAAACACTTTGGGAATAGTATTAAAATTATTTAAGAGGATTATTTATTTTTGATTATGCAGGATTTTAAAAAAGATATGTAAAAGAAACACTAATTATTCATGATTTCTGATAATAATTTGAATTGTTCGATGTTTTAGACTTGACATTGTCCGTATGATATATTATTATATCGGAGTCTTTAATGCGATTATTAGTAAACCGATTTAATAATGAAAAAATAAGCAGAGGAACCAGCCATGACTTTGCAAAATATATTGTTATTGGGTACAATAGCTTCAGCTGGATTATTTATTCAAATAATCCGCTTTGCAAATAAAACTGTAAAGATTAGAAAGATTTGGGATACAGCACTAGAAACAAATAAAACTTCTTTACATAGATAATAATAAGAATTCTATTTTATGATAAAGCTCCCACAAGGGAGCTTTATCTAGTTAAAATAAGATCTTTTAATCAATTACTTTAACTTCAATTGCTTGAGGACCTTTTTCTCCTTCACCAATTGTGAATTCGACTTTTTGTCCTTCCTCTAAGGTTTTGAAACCATCAGTTTGTATTTGATGATAATGAACAAATACATCATCGCCACTTTCTTGAGAAATGAATCCATAACCTTTTGAGTTATTGAACCACTTAACGGTTCCTTCTTTGCGCTCTGCCATACTACAGAAACTCCTAATTAAATAATAAAAAAATAAAATGAATTGAGCAGAGCGGAAATTACGGATGGTAAATCACAAATACTCCTAAAACTGTTCAATTACTTATACTGTTCTAAAAGAACTTAAGAAAGTTAAATATTAATAATTATAAATTCAACCTTTCTGCAATATCATTATAATTAAAATTTTGCACATTTTTTTTACGGTTAATTACTTTTTTGTTAAATAAATAAATTAGAATAGCATTACCTAATCCGTTTACAGTAAATATGATCTTCAAAATATCCGAGCCTTAGTAAGAGGATCATATAATTGAAAAGAAAAAGATAAGACTAAAATTAAAAAGGCATGAACTGAATTCCACAATAAAATTTCCAGATAGCTGATTAATTTTATTTCGTCAGTCATAATTCCTCTTAATTGTAATTATATTTATCAGTAAATTTGCTTGAAGAATTTATAGTATTCTTTTATAGTTTTATTAAGATCTCAATTTTATATTTTACAAAAGAATTCTTTAGAATGGATATTAAGTAAACTTCTTGGAGAGGAGAAAATCGATGGAAAAAGTTATATTAAAAACAAATTTTGAGGACATTAATTTAGTTAAGCGCGGAAAAGTTAGGGACATCTATGAAATAGATGATAAATATATTCTGGTTTCCAGTGATCGTCTATCAGCGTTTGATGTGATAATGAACGAAGGCATTCCTAAAAAAGGGAAAGTGCTAACAAAGATATCTGAATTTTGGTTTGAATATGTAAAAGATGAAATTGATAATCACTTGATCTCCACTAATGTTAATGAGTATCCGGAAGTTTGTCATAAGTATAAAGATGAACTTGAAGGTAGATCGATGCTTGTAAAAAAAGCTGAATTGATTCCGCTAGAATGTATAGTAAGGGGTTATATTTCAGGCTCGGGCTGGAAAGAATATCAGAAAAAGGGAAGTATATGCGGGATCGAATTACCAGGCGGATTGGTAGAATCAGAAAAATTACCGGAACCGATATTTACGCCTTCAACGAAAGCTGAAATTGGTGATCATGACGAAAATATTTCAGAAGAAAAAGCGGTTGAGATAGTAGGTAAAGAAACTTTCGATTTCCTAAAAAAAGTCACTATAAGCATATATCAAAAAGCATATGAGTATGCCTATGAAAGAGGCATAATTTTGGCGGATACGAAAATGGAGTTTGGATATTACGAAGGCAAAATAATTCTGATAGATGAATTATTAACTCCTGACTCTTCCCGCTTTTGGCCCAAAGATGATTACGAAAAAGGACGTGCTCAAGTTAGTTACGACAAACAGTATGTTAGAGATTATCTTCTTTCTGTTAATTTTAACAAACAGCCACCACCACCAACATTACCGGATGAAGTAATTAAAAACACATCTGATAAATATGTTCAGGCTTTGATAAAATTGACGGGAAAAGATTTAGATTAATGCGACCGGTAAAAATAGAAGTAACAGAAAGTCCATCGCTTAAAATATTGTGGGATGATGAAACTGTATCCGAAATCAGTTTGATTGAACTTAGGAAGAATTGTCCATGCGCAGTTTGTTCTGCAGAAGAAGAAGGATTTAACCATTCCTATAAAGTGTATAGAGGCGATGAAGTTGAAATAGCAGATATATCGGTCGTGGGTAGTTACGCGGTTTCCATCGCATGGAAAGATGGACACAATACAGGTTTGTACGAATTCAAATATTTAAAAGATTTAGCAGAAAAAGAAAAGTAAAATATAATTTATGGTTTTACCTAATCAATTAACAGTTTTAAGGATAATACTTACACCGGTATTTTTATTTTTATTTCTTTCCGGCGATCCTTTGCTTATACAAATATCGTTAGCTGTTTATCTTATTGCCGCTATTACAGATTGGTACGACGGATGGCTTGCTCGTAAATTCAATTATATAACTGATTGGGGAAAGTTCTTAGATCCATTAGCAGATAAAATTTTGACATCGGCGGCTTTTTTTGCTTTTGTTCATCTGGATATTTTAGCATTGTGGATGGTGTGGGTTATTGTTATTAGAGATTTTGTGATAACCGGGTTGCGTGCATATGCAGACTTTCAAGGTGTATCGTTTGTTACTTCTAAATCGGCTAAGATAAAAACATTTATTCAAATGGTATTTATCTACTATTTATTGTTCATTTATACGATGCAGAATACACAGTTTTTCTATGATGGCAATTCAGAAATATTTAATAAAATGTTCGACCAAAATCTGATTTATTATTTGATGCTCTTTATTACATTGTTAACTTTCTATACCGGAGTCGAATACTTTTATACTAATCGGAAAACTATAAAGAGATTATTCAAAATTGAAAATTAATGCATTAGAAAGAACGTTAGGTTCAGGCTTTTTCACCGGATATATACCATTTGCTTCGGGTACGTTTGGCAGTCTGTTTGCACTTGCAATCTATCTTATACCTGGTTTCGAAAATCCCACAATACTTTTAACATTAATTTCCTTATTTTCAATTATTGGGATTTATGTAGGTAGTAAATTCGAGGAAGTTTACGGAAAAGATCCTGCTCAGTGTACTATTGATGAATTTGTCGGGATGTGGATAACTTTGCTTTTTGTTCCGAAATATATTTTGTATATAGTATTTGCGTTTGTTATTTGGCGTATTTTAGATATTGTAAAACCTTTTCCAGTAAATATTTTAGAAAAAATTAAAGGTGGCTGGGGGATAATGCTCGATGATATTGTGGCGGGATTATATTCTTTAATTTTAGTTCATATAATTATCTATTTTATTAATTAAAATGATGTGTGCATTATCATGAAAGCAAAAATTATTACGATTGGTGATGAAATACTGATCGGTCAAATTCTGAACACGAATGCGGCGTTTATCGGTGAAAAATTAGTCGAGAACGGGATTGATATAAGTGAATCGGTAGTAATTGGCGATGATGAAGATAGCATTCTCAAAGAGTTTAGAAATGCATTTGAGAATAATGAATTAATAATTGTTACCGGTGGTCTTGGTCCGACACACGATGATCTTACACTTGAATGCATTGTAAAATTTTTCAATACAGAGCTGGTCGAATCGGAAGAAGTACTGAATGATATTAAAAACATTTTTGAGAAACGGGGGAGAAAATTAACACCTTCAAATATTGAGCAGGCAAAAGTTCCAAAGATTGCTGACATAATTAGAAATCATAGCGGCACTGCACCCGGAACATGGATTGAGAAAGACGGGAAAATATTCATATCATTACCAGGTGTTCCATTTGAAATGAAAGAAATGATAACCGGTTATATTATTCCGCGGTTGTCTGAAAAATTATCTGTAGAAAAGAACAAACGAATCATTAAATCACTCTTAACTACCGGCATCCCGGAATCTTTTTTATACGAGAGGTTAGGTGATATAGAAGAACTGCTGCAGGGCAATGCATTGGCTTTTCTTCCCAGCCAGTTTGGAGTAAGGTTGAGGATAACCGTTATTGGTGAAGATGCTGATGATGCGGAGAACCAGTTAACAAGAATTGAACAGCAGATAAGGGCAAAAGTAGGACAATACATTTACGGAACCGAGAATGATACTTTGGAAGAAGTGGTTGCAAATCTGCTGATCGATAGAGGACTGTCAATTGCAGTTGCCGAGTCGTGCACAGGGGGTTTAATAAGTCACAGACTTACAAATGTAAGCGGCAGCAGTAAATATTATGAGAGAGGTTTTATTACTTACAGTAACGGTGCAAAGGTTGAACATCTGAAAATTGATGAAGACCTTTTGATGAAGTATGGTGCTGTAAGTCTCGAAGTTGCACGATTGATGGCTGAAGGAGTTAAAGCAGTCAGCGGAACGGATATTGGAATTGCTGCAACAGGTATAATGGGACCTACAGGAGCAACTTTTGACAAACCGGTTGGTTTGGTTTATATCGGTTTTTGCGATTCAAAAATATGTACAGCTAGAGAATTCAGATTTGGCGACGATAGATTATTGAACAAGGACAGAACATCACAGGCAGCGCTTGATATGATCAGAAGAAATCTGCTTGGAATTGAATATGAAGATTAGACTGTTCATCGCACTTATCCTTGGTGATGAAACATTAGATTATATCAATAATTTTAGAGCAAGCATCTATGCCGATGATGAAAAAACAAGATGGGAAAGTAGAGAGAAACTCCACATAACCCTTAAATTTATTGGCGACGTTGAAGAGGAAGTAATTCCTTTAATATTGACAGGATTGGAATTGGTTTTAAAAAATTATAAAAAAATTGAAATCAATTTCACAAAGTTTGGTATCATTAAAAAATACTCGGAACCAAAGATATTATGGCTGGGTCTTCAGCGTTCGGAGTTGTTGGAAAAATTACATAATGATATTGATAATGTTTTAGCTGATATTGGTCTTAATAAAGAGAGAAGAAGATTCAAACCGCATTTAACTTTGTTAAGAATTAGAAGAAATGCGGATATAAATAAGTTAGAAATAATACGTAATTCAGAAATAGATTTTCCCGAAACATTTGCAGAAGAAGTAGCGTTAATTAAAAGTGAACTTCTCCCGGGTGGTTCGGTTTATACAAAAATTAAGAGTTTTAAATTAAAATAGAGGAGGCTCAAATGGCTAATGATAAAGATGCAAAATTAAAAATACTTGAAGACACGATTTATTCAATAGAGAAGACCTACGGCAAAGGAACAATAATGAAATTAGGCGACGGTATCATTAACGATATCGAATCGATATCAACCGGATCAATTTCTCTGGACCATGCATTGGGAATCGGCGGTGTACCGCGCGGCAGAATTGTTGAAATATATGGACCGGAATCATCCGGTAAAACGACAATATGTTTACACATAATTGCAGAAGCTCAAAAAACCGGCGGCTTAGTTGCTTTTATCGATGCTGAACACGCTATGGATCTTAATTATGCCAAACGACTTCACGTTGATGTCAACAATCTTCTAGTTTCGCAGCCAGACTATGGCGAACAGGCACTTGAGATAGTTGATACTTTGGTGCGCAGTAATGCACTTGATGTGATCGTGATCGACTCCGTAGCAGCCCTTGTTCCTCGTTCCGAAATTGAAGGTGAAATGGGTGACGCACAAATGGGTGTGCAGGCTCGTTTAATGTCGCAGGCATTGAGGAAAATTACCGGTGCTGTCAGTCGTTCCAAAACATGTGTTATCTTCACAAATCAGCTTAGAAGCAAAATCGGAGTGATGTTCGGAAATCCGGAAACTACAACCGGCGGTAATGCGCTCAAGTTTTATGCTTCTGTACGATTAGATATAAGAAGAATAGCAGCTATTAAGAACGGTCAGGATATTGTTGGGAATAGGACTAAGGTGAAAGTTGTTAAGAGTAAAGTGGCGCCACCTTTTAAAATTGTTGAATTTGATATTATGTACAACGAAGGTATCAGTAAAGAAGGTGATTTGATTGATCTTGCGGTTGAAAATAATATTATTCAAAAGAGCGGTGCATGGTTCTCTTACGGTGAAGAGCGTTTTAACGGAAGAGAAAAATTCAGAATAAAATTAAAAGAAGATAAAGATCTGTTAAGCCGTATTGAAAAAGATGTAAAAACTGCGCTCGGAATGATTGAAGCCGTTGAGGAAAAACCGGAAGAATCTGAAAAGAAAAAGAAATAATGATCTTAACTTCGGTCAGGAA
>QILJ01000463.1 GCA_003233295.1 Ignavibacteria bacterium
TATTCTGAATGTTTTCGTAATGCTGTATCGCCAATATTTCTGTCGGAGCCATAAGTGCGGCTTGTTTGTTGTTTGATACTGCTATTATCATTACAATAACAGCTACAACGGTTTTACCGCTTCCTACATCACCTTGTAGTAAACGGTTCATAGGCTTATCCGATTCCATATCCAGCCGAATTTGATGAAGTACTTTAGTTTGGGCATTAGTTAATTCGAATGGAAGCGAATCAAGGAACCGCTTCAGTAATTTCTTATCAAGTTCATAACTTATGCCGGGAACTTTGGAGCGATAATTATACTTTTTCAAAGCGATAAGAGATTCTATATAAAATAGTTCCTCGAACTTCAAGCGGTGTTCAGCCCTTTGAAGTAGTTCGCTGTTCACCGGGAAATGCTTATTGGCAATAGTTGATTTGATATTGAGTAAATTATTCTTTTCGATTATATGATCGGGTAATGTTTCCTTGATCTGATCTTTATAATCTGTGACAGCGTGAAAGATCAGTCTTCTAAGACTCAGCTCACCAAGATTAGCTTTCTTAAATTTTTCCGGAATTTTATAGAAAGGAATTATTTTCCCTGTGTGAAGAAAATCATCCGATTCCTCGGAGGAGAGCTTATCAAAGTCAGGGTGAGTAAATTGAAGATGACCGTATTTTGTAATAACAGGCTTGGCAGAGACAGCATAGTATTCATCAGGTTTGAATCTATCGCGAAAATATTTGATACTTCTGAACCATACACATTCAAAAAATCCTTTTCTGTCTTTCATCGAGACTTTGAAAATACTTTTCCTACCGTAATGTATTTCCTCAGTGTCAACAACCTTTCCGATAATTGTAACTTCTCCGTTAAAACCTGCAGCGACAAAACTAACAACTCTCGAAGAATCTAAAATAGTTCTTCTATCTAAATATCGATAGGGGAAGAAGTAGAGAAGATCGTTGATAGTATTGATACCAATTGACGAGAGAATTGCAGCCTTTTTAGGACCGACATTTTTTAAATATTGTATCGGATTATCAATTGTTGTTGACATACTTGCATTCTTTGAAATGTATATCTACAATATAATAAACTGCAGCAAAATTTTTGCAGTGTTAAAATTCAATCCCGCGGGACATTAACTCGTAGGTAACTTTGATAGGATCTTTTTCATGGAAAAGAATATTATAAACAGCAGAAGCGATCGGAACTTCGATGTGATGTTTCGCCGCAAGTTCATGTACTGATTTACATGTTTCAACCCCTTCTGCAACCATCTTCATCGATTTTAAAACTTCCGGCAATTTTCTGCCCATCCCAATCTGTTCCCCGACATATCTGTTTCGGCTGTGCCTACTCATACAAGTCACAATCAGGTCTCCCATGCCTGAAAGTCCAGAGAATGTTTCCGGTCTGGCTCCAAGTTGAACACCGAGACGGGAAATTTCTGCAATTCCTCTTGTCATGATTGCCGCTTTTGTATTATCGCCGAATTTGGCTCCATCAATAATACCGGCTCCAATTGCTATTACATTTTTCAATGCACCGCCCAACTCAACTCCAACAATATCAGTTGTAGAATAAACCCGGAAGTATGAAGTCATAAATGCAGCCTGTACATCCTTTGCCGTATCAAGATTACGTGATGCAGCGACAACAGCAGTAGGTATTTTTCGGCTTACTTCTTCAGCATGACTTGGTCCGGATAATACAGCAATATTATTCTCCTCAATATCCAATTCATCTGAAATTATAAGATCAACAGTAACCAGAGTTTCTTTTTCAATTCCTTTTGCAACGCTTACAAAAGTTGTGTTCAAGAAGGAATATTTCTTCATTTTCTGCAGAACGCTGCGGACAAATTGAGTTGGGATAGCAATAACGATCATATGCTGATTGGTAGAAGCCTGCTCAAGTGAATGTGTTATTACGATTTCTTGGGGAATACTGATTCCCGGGAGGAATATCTTGTTTTCGTGATGCTTGATCAACCCTTTAACATATTCTTTCTTGAATTCCCAAAGGGTAACATCGTGACCATTGTTACTTAGGATGATAGCCAGGGCAGTGCCCCAGCTACCAGCTCCTAAAACTGAAATTTTCATAGATCAATTATTATTTGTTCTTTTTCGAGAGCGAAATTCTATTTTCGTCACCGTGCAATAATCTGCTGATATTTGCTCTGTGAGTGTACATCACAAGAAAAGCGAGGAAAATAGTAAATGGTAATATTGTATGATATCCTGTAATGTCCACACCAAATACATTTTCTCTAATGATCATTATCAATGGAATAGATACTGCTGCACTCAATGAACCTAAAGATATATATTTTGATATCAATACAACTATACCAAATACCGCAAGAGCTAATAACATATCAACGGTAATAATAGTAACTAAGAATCCCAATGCAGTTGCAATACCTTTTCCACCTTTAAAGTCTGCAAAGACTGTCCAAATATGACCTAGCACAGCGGAAATTCCTGCAATGATCTGTACTAATGTAAAATCATCGAATGGTGTTGCATTTGGGAATGGAAAACTTCCCAGATAAAGCCTTGCAACTAAAACCACTACAAGCGCTCCCTTAAGTGCATCTAAAAAGATAACCAGTATCCCGTATTTCCAGCCAAGAACTCTGAATACATTTGAACCTCCGGCATTACCGCTGCCGTGTTCGCGAATATCTATCCCCCTAACCATTTTGCTTACTATTATACTTGAAGGTATTGAACCAACCAAGTATGAAAGTATAACAATCACAATTAAGTTCAACATAAAAACTACCTGAATTTTAATAAAACTAGTAAATAGTATACAATTTATCTGTTACTAAGTTTCAATATTAACAATTAATCTAAAAAGGTCAAGGTCTGAATTAGTTGTTACTTTAAAGTTTAACGATGACCCTTCTACGATCTTTATTTTTTTGTTAGATATTTTGTGTACTAAAATGGACTCATCTGATCCAACAAAATTACGATTCAGCGCTGAAATCATAGATTCGGAAAGAATTTTAAATTTGAATATTTGAGGTGTTTGAACGTAATAGACTTCATTTCTATCTATATAATCCTCTATGAATTCATTTCCTTTTATTAAGGTATCTTTTGCCTTTATTGCAACAATTGCACTGTCAAATTCTTTAGCCGTTTCAATTGCGTTTAGGAGAATTTTATTGGAAAGCAGAGGACGGGCAGCATCGTGCACAATAATTAAGTCATTTTCCATTGCAGAAATTGATTGCAGGGCATTAAAAACAGAATGCTGCCTTTCTGTCCCTCCTTCAACTATTTTTGTGAGTTTGCTAATTCCGTACTTTGTTTTAATGCTGTTAAGTAGATCAAAATAATTTTTTTGGGCAGGGATAATTATTTCATCAACTTCTTCACAATTCTGAAAAATTTCTAAAGTGTATGCAATAAGCTCCTTACCATTAACCTGAATATACTGCTTTGGTAAAGAGCTTTTAATCCGTTTGCCAACTCCCCCCGATGGTATTATTGCATAAGTTTTCATTTTATAAAATCAGCATTGCATCGCCGTAGCTGAGAAAACGATACTTAGATTTCAAAGCTTTTTTATAAGCCTTCATTACAAGATCGTAATCCCCGAATGCTGCAGTAAGCATAAGTAATGTAGATTCCGGTTGATGAAAATTTGTAATTAGTTTACTTACAATTTTAAATTTATAAGGAGGAAAGATAAATTTATCAGTCCATCCGATATCGGGTTTCACTAATCCTTCAGCGGTAACGCTAGTCTCTATAGCCCTAGTTGTACTAGTTCCAACAGAAAAAATCCGCTTTTTTGAATGAAGGGCATTGTTAATTATATCCGCAGAATTCTGTGAGATTTCATAATACTCGGAATCCATTCTATGTTTAGTTAGATCTTCAACCTCAACCGGTCTGAATGTACCCAAACCGATATGAAGAATAACCGTAGCAACTTTAATACCCTTTCTTTTTATTTTTCTTATAAGGTCAGGTGTAAAGTGTAATGCCGCTGTCGGCGCTGCAACAGATCCGTCTCTTTTGGCAAATATCGTTTGATAATCTTTCCTATCTTTGTAAACGGCTTCCCGTTTAATATATGGAGGAAGGGGAGTGGTCCCTATTTTTTCGATCGCAGCAAAAATGTCCCCCGCATCTTCGTTAAACCTTACCGTTCTGCCTCGAGAGGTAGTGTTATCAATTACTTCACACCAAAGATTATCAGTAAAATAAATCCTGTTGCCGATCCTTACCTTTCTTGCAGGGTCTACAATTACATCCCATATATTTTCCTTCTTATTTAATTCACGTAAAACAAAGACTTCTATTTTAGCATTTGTTCTTTCCTTTTTACCGAACAAGCGCGCCTGTAATACTTTTGTTTCGTTAACAACAATTACATCGCCTTTTGACATGTAATTAATAATATCAGAAAATTTCTTATCCTCTATACTATTTGTTTCTCTATCCAAAACCATCATCTTTGCGCTATCCCTGGGAGAGACGGGGAATTTTGCAATTGCGGTTTTAGGTAAATTATATTTAAAAGCTGAAAGCTTCATTTAAACTCCTCAATATTTTTAATGAACTACACCAAAAATAATCGGGCGGGGAATTTAACCCCACCCTTATGTAATTATTTTCTTGGATTTCTTAAAGCTGCTCTTGCTGCTGCTAATCTAGCAATCGGTACTCTAAATGGAGAACAGCTTACATAATTTAAACCGGTACGATGGAAGAAATCAATAGAAGATGGTTCTCCGCCGTGCTCACCGCAAATACCAACTTTTAAATTAGCATTTGTTGAACGTCCTTTTTCGGTTCCCATTTTTACTAACTCACCAACCCCTTCCTGATCAAGAGCTTCGAAAGGATCCTTAGGAATTATTTCATTCTCGATATACAAAGGTAAGAATTTACCTGAGTCGTCTCGTGATAATCCCATTGCAGTTTGAGTTAAGTCGTTAGTACCAAAGCTGAAAAATTCAGCAACTTCAGCAATCTTATCAGCAGTAACAGCCGCACGAGGAAGCTCAATCATAGTACCTACAAGGTAATTAACTTTTTTACCTTTTTTCTTGAATACTTCCGCTGCAACTCTACGAACAATAGCTTCTTGAAGTTTTAATTCGTTAACATTACCAACTAACGGGATCATAACTTCCGGTTTAACTTTAATACCTTTTTTAGCCATGTTTACCGCAGCTTCAAAAATTGCCTGTGCCTGCATTTCAGTTATTTCAGGATACGATATTCCTAATCTACATCCTCTAAATCCAAGCATTGGATTGAATTCTGCCATTGATTCAATTTTTTCTTTAATAACCTTAGGTGAAATTCCTAAAGCTTTTGCAACTTCTTCCTGTTCTTTCTTTTCGTGAGGCAAGAATTCATGCAGAGGCGGATCCAAAGTTCTTATTGTAACCGGTTTGCCGTCCATAACTTTGAAAATACCTTCAAAGTCTTTCCTCTGTAACGGAAGAAGTTTTTTAAGTGCTTTCTTTCTATCAGTAACAGAATTGGCAAGGATCATCTCACGCATAGGAAGAATTTTTCCTTCGCCGAAGAACATATGCTCTGTTCTGCACAGTCCGATACCTTCAGCGCCGAATGCAAGTGCATTAGCAGATTGTGCCGGTTCGTCTGCATTTGTTCTGATACCTAGTTGTCTAACACTATTGGTCCACGTCATTACATCTTGATAAGTTTTGTAAACATCAGATTTTTTAGGATCCAATTCCTTAGTGATCAATACCTGAACAACTTCAGAAGGTTTGGTAGCAACTTTACCGGCAATAATTTCGCCTGTTGTACCGTCGATTGTTAAATAATCACCTTGTTTGATTATGTTCTTATTCCCTTCAACTGACATTACACCTTTCTTATAGTCAATATTCAAAGCACCAGCGCCGGCAACACAAACTTTACCCATTTGTCTTGCAACTAATGCTGCATGCGAAGTCATTCCGCCTTTAGCAGTTAAAATTCCAACTGCTGCATTCATACCTTTTATGTCTTCCGGTGAAGTTTCAATTCTTACAAGAATTACTTTGTCGCCTTTAGCAGCCATAGCTTCAGCATCGTTTGCAGTGAAAGCAACTCTGCCGGAAGCCGCACCAGGACCAGCATTCAAGCCTTTAGTCAGCAGTCCGCCATCTTTAATTACTTTAGCTTTTTCTTTTAAATCGAAAATTGGTCTCAGCAACTGTTCTAACTGATCCGGTTCAATTCTCATCAATGCTTCTTTTTTGTCAATAAGTTTTTGACGAACCATATCAACCGCAATCCTAACGGCAGCAAAGCCTGTTCTTTTACCAACGCGAGCTTGAAGCATCCACAATTTGCCTTGTTGTATTGTGAATTCAACATCCATCATGTCATGATAATGTTTTTCAAGTTTTGATCTGATATCCATAAGCTGTTTGTAAACTTTAGGATCATCTTTTTTAAGTTCTGCAATTGGAAGCGGAGTTCTAACACCCGCAACAACATCCTCGCCTTGAGCGTTGAATAAATATTCGCCGTAGAATATGTTTTCGCCAGTGGCAGGGTCGCGTGTAAATGCAACACCGGTACCGGAATCTTCACCCATATTACCGAACACCATGGATTGAACATTTACTGCGGTTCCCCATTCTGCAGGGATATCGTTCAATTTTCTGTAAACAACTGCTCTTTCATTATTCCATGATTCAAATACAGCACCGATTGCTCCCCATAATTGTTTCATAGGATCAGTTGGAAAATCGTGACCGGTTTTCTTTTTGATCTCAGCTTTGAATTCAGCTACTAATTCTTTCAGATCTTCTGTTGTGAACTCAGTATCTAATTCAATTTTTCTTTTTTTCTTTTTCTTTTCGAGAATAAGTTCAAAAGGATCTCTGTCGTGTTTATCAACAGGCTGTAAGCCGAGCACAACATCTCCGTACATTTGAACAAATCTTCTATAAGAATCATATGCAAATCTTGGATTTCCTGTCTTTGCACTTAAAGCTTCAACAGTAGTGTCGTTCAAACCAAGGTTAAGAATAGTATCCATCATTCCGGGCATAGATGCACGTGCGCCGCTACGTACAGAAACCAACAGAGGGTTTTTTGAATCGCCGAATTTTGCACCCATTTGTTTTTCAACTTTTTTAAGTGCTTCTTCAACTGTACTTTTTAATCCTTGAGGATATCTCTTTTTGTTCTCTGTGTAATAAGTACACACTTCTGTTGTAATTGTAAAACCGGATGGTACAGGTATTCCGATATTTACCATCTCTGCTAAGTTTGCTCCTTTACCTCCAAGCAGGTTTTTCATGTCGGATTTTCCGTCGGCTTTATTACCTCCGAAAAAATAGACATATTTTATTGCCTTCTTTTTCGCCATTTGTTTTTCCTCCAAATGAGTTTAGTTATTAGATTTAATTAAATAATTTCAAAATTTGTTTTTTGAATTCTTCCTCTTGCTCAATTACCATATCTATTTTTAAATAATAAATATCAATATCGTCCAATTCCTTTGAGAAATCTTTTAATTTTACAAAATCCTTTTGTGTTGTAACAACTGAATTGGAATTAGTTTCGTAAAATTTCTTTCTGATCAAATTAACTTCCTTTAATGTATATTCCTTATGGTCCTTGAACAGCAGCTTGTTGCTTATATCAATATCATTTTGTTCTAAGACTCTCAAGAACGAATATGGTCTGGCAATACCGCAGACCACTAAACTTTTTTCTCCTTTAAACTCGTTGAGTTTAAATTGCTGATGGTTTTTAACATCATAAACTCCGGAGGCAACATAATAACCGTAAAACAGTTTTTTGCCTTCAAATAATTTTACAATACTTTTCGGCATGTCAACTTTTTCGGTAAATTTCCTATTGATGATCACAATATCGGCTCGGTCAACAGAGGAAAACGGTTCGCGCATTCTTCCCAACGGTAAAAGGTTTCTATCGATTATCCCTTTTTTTGTTAAGAATCTTTGATCGAAAACAAGTACATCCAAATCTCTATCAAGCCATCTATGCTGATAAGCATCATCCAGCACAATCGCTTCAACATTTGTATCACCGATAAATTTTTGTGCGCCTTCAACTCTTCTTTCCGATACGGCTGCGGGTACTCCGCACTCTTCTGCAGCAAGATATATTTCATCTCCGCTTTTGTTCACCGGAAGAAAAAGAGTACTGCCGTCAGAAATAAGCTGATAACCTTTGGAATTTCTACTGTATCCTCTACTCAGAATACCCGCTTTAATTCCGGCTTCTTTCAGTAGTTTTGTTACCATAATTACAGTAGGAGTTTTACCTGCTCCGCCGACAGTAATATTACCGATAGAAATAACTTTTGCTTCGACTTTTATTTGGCTGAAAATTCCGCGATCGAAAAGTTTATTTCTTGTTGTTACTATTACCTGATATAACAAAACAAATGGTGATAATATTATTTTTAATATCTTAATCGAACTTCTCTGCTTTTGTTTGTAACTCGTTTAACTTAATACTGCATTCATCAATTATTTTGGAGACTTCTTCCCGTTCTAAATTCTTATCAATAAATATAGGATCAGAATATATCACATTGACCCTGCTGAATAATTTTGGTATCTCGGACTTATCCCAACTATTGAAAACATGTTTTTTGCTATAACCAATTCCGCATAGCACAAGAGGAATTGAACTTTCTTTGTGCAATTATAACCGCTCCGGCTTTCATTATTCGCGGCGGACCAGTGGGACCATCCGGAGTAATGGAAACAGAGTGATTTTCTCTTACCTTGTTCATTAATATTTCAAGGGCTTCCTTTCCGCCTTTATGACTTGATCCTCTGGCAATATCATAATTCCATTTTGTTAGAATATTTGCAAGAAGATCGCCGTCCTTGCTTTGGCTGACCAATGCGGAAAAATTTTTATTCCGCTGCAGATACCAAGGAATAAGCATAGTCCCGTGCCAAAATACAAAAACAATACTTTGACCGGATGATAACAGCTTATCAATTCCATCGGAATTTTGCACGTTTATTTTCAAAGATTTACAAAGAACATTTACTGCTCCATGAAGGGAATAGTGTCCAACAAATCTTAAAAATCCTTGTTTGATCTCTTTAAACTTCATGCAGCTCTTTTAATATTATTTCGGCAGAATTTTTAGATGCACCGCTTCCGCCAAGTTTATTTTTTACTGATCTTAAATTTTCAATTATATCATTCATTCTTACATTATCATTTATCA
>QILJ01000535.1 GCA_003233295.1 Ignavibacteria bacterium
AATCTGGAGAGCACCCATGTAAGGTTCATCTTAAACATCTGCGGAACTGAAAATCCGAGGGTATGGGCATGATTGCCTGCGGAATCGAGTACAAACCTGCAGAGAGACTGTATCGATGTTTTCTGATTCTTATTTATGATCGTATGAATGAATGGAATAGGCCGCATTCCAGACTCTTTTGTCATTTTGCCACATAAAACACCCCGTATTTAGAGTGCATGAGCTCTATCGCCTAACCGGACTCAACCTAAGGTTAAGCTTGTATATTCCTAAAGGGCATCATTATTATGTTGCTCATCTATACTTGCAGCTTTAAAGACTGCCGATTACTTTAGTGGCTTTTATACCTTTAGTCCTTTGCTCCTAAATGGACATGCTACTTAAGTCCTAATATTCTTACCTGACTATATGTGAAATTAGATGCACGGTCTTGTCCTAAGTCTATTCCCCTAAAAACTTAAGGCTTAATGACCTCCATTTTTGATTGGGAGCACACTGCGGGCACTGATAATGTTCCAGGGCGTCTATCGACCTTCTCTATATGTGTTAGGTTTTTTCTGCATTTTTTAAAAGTCATGAAAGTATTTCCCGCAGTATTTCTGTATATGGGCTATAACGTTTTAACTGCATACAAAGAAAAACCGCAGGAATATATCCCCAGGGGTAGAAATGTTCTCCATACTGTTTTTGAGAAACATTTCCAGGATTTTTGCGATGTGTATAAAAAAAATATGCCTTCCAGTATGGAAGGTTCCATCTTGACCGCATCATGGATGTTGGGGAACAGTTTCTTTCCTGTGGTGATTACTTAAATGGTGTGGCCAGAATTCATTGCATTAATCCGGAATGCGGTCATGACTATTTCCGGCCGTTCAGCTGCAAAGGATTTTATCTTTGTCCCTCCTGCAGCCAGAAACGCACGCTTCTTTTAGCAGAGCATCTGGCAGATGAAGTTCTACTAAAGCTCCCCCACAGGCAATTTGTGTTTACTTTCCCCAAAGCTTTAAGAGGTTTCTTTCGTTATGGCCGAAAGCTTTTTGCAGATTTTTCTCGCTTGATCTTCACAATGATCAGCGAATTCTATAGAGAAGCTGTCGGTAAAAATATCATCACTGGAATGATAACAGCTCATCAGACGTTTGGGGACATGCTCAGATGGAATCCCCATTTCCACGCTATCATTTTAGAAGGCGGTTTTAATAAAGAAGGGGACTTTGTATTTATTCCTTTCTTCGGTCTTGAGAAAATGATGGAATATTTCAGACGGAAAGTGATAAACCTGTTTTTGAAGAGAAATCTAATTACTATGGACTTTGCCCGGAATCTGCTTAGCTGGAAAAAATCAGGATTCAGTAACTCTGCCCGGATTTTGACAGACAAAGCAAGAATTAGTCTTTCAGAATATATCTTTAGATTGCCTGTGAGTCTCAAGAAACTGCATTATGAACCTTTTACAGGCAAAGTGTTGTTTCACACACTCATTATAACCAATACTTTGGGGAGAATGTCCTCATGTTTGACAGATGTGACTTTCTTGCTGAACTTACACAGCATATCCCGCCTAAGGTATCCAATACATCAGGCGGTATGGACTAACCAGGGGGAAATGGATAGAACATACCGAGATCATAAGACATGCCCCGGCAGGGTGGAAAGAAGCACACCGTGAAAAGTCTATACATGAAGAGATTATTGGGGAAGAAGAGAGTGAAGTCACAGACAGGGCTTCCAGGAGAGCATGGGCCAGGTTATTGGCAAGGGTATATGAGATAGACCCGTTCGTTTGCCCTGAATGCGGCTCTGAAATGAGAATTATCGCTATAATCCAGGATGTTTCAGAAATCAGGAATATTTTAAAGCACCTTAGGAAGATAGGAAGGGTACCGCCCGGGGTAGATAACAATAGTTTTGATGAATAAGCCAACTCATTTTTGCGTGTTATGGAAGAGGTATGTACAAAGCATGTCAGTGTTGGGAGAAAATGTACAAGCCATGGATTATATTACAATTAATCAGAGGGGAGTTAGGAGAAATTTAATTGATAGTGATTATAACGTTTTAATTACTGTAATGAAAACAAATGATTTGCATAAAGTTCATTCTATAGTAGAATAGGTGCTGTTGAGTGTAAAATCTCATAAGGCTTCCTCTCTGGTTATAATATTTGTGGTATAATTCTGCCCAATTTAGATGTGGTTTTAATAAGCAACAAATTGCTTCACTTGACTTTCCGCCCTGTCACGGTTTTTTAATGCGCTTTGAAGCGTACTTAATTATATCGATGGGTGCAAATCTCACCCGGCCAATTTTCTGTCTAGCCGGAAGTAATGAAGACAACTGATTCCGTGAGAATGAAAGTTGAAGCTCTCCTGATACGGAATGCAGGTTGCAACGAAAGTGAACATATATGTAGCCTCAGTACAGTGACAATTTAATGCAGTTGGCGGGACGGTCAAAAACATGCGAAACCTGCTGCCGATTGTGACGCAACGGAAATATGCAGCAATCCGGCAGGAGCGAAGGGGCGTAAGAGCCAACGGAAGAGTCGTCTTTGTAGCCAGATGGAATGGAAGACTCTTGCAGAAAAGTTTGGGTTGGTAAAGATTGCAAACTGGCCCGGAATGAAGACGTCTGTGAATGCCTGAACTGAAATCTGTTCGAAAGTCGTATAAGGGAAAACCTCATGTACGGTTTAAAGAGGGAAACAGGAGGTTTCCTGCTTCTACTCTGCCAAATTTAATTGAGGTGTGATATTATGGTGGTGAAAGCAAAAATACCCGCCAGCGTTTAAAAGCAAGTGAGCTTAGTCTTTATATCTAATCAGGTCATGTTAAAGATAGATATAGCAGAAGAAATCTTAGAAGGATCTAAAATGAGAGGGAAAAAATATACTGTAATCGGAGCCGGAAATGGAGGATTGGTAACTGCCGGGTATATTTTCCTAAAAGGATACGAGGTTTTTTTATACAATAGATCTGAGGAACGGATTAAATATATTAAAGACCACGATTATACAATACGGTTCGGTGATAAATCGGATAAAATAAGGTTAAATTATTTAGGTACTAACCTGTCAGCGGCAGTATCGGACAGTGATGTTATAATTATTGTGATAACTGCAAACGGGCATAGTGATATTGCAGAAAAAATTGCTCCCTATCTAAAAGATGGTCAAATAATTTTACTTGTTCCCGGCAGAACATGCGGTGTTTTGTTGTTTAATGAAACATTAAACAAAGCAGGATGCAAGGCAAATGTTATTGTAGCCGAGGCAAATACTTTATTTTTTGCTGCGAGACTAAAGAACCCCGGTTTAATTGAAATCAAAGGAATTAAAAACGAAGTTTCGGTGGCAGCATTATATTCCGGATATACTGATTCTGTGATAGATGTTCTATCGGATATTTTCCCCAATATAATTAAAGCTGATTCCTTTTTGGAAACGAGTTTTAGTAATATCGGAGCCATATTTCATCCGGTTATTTCTATATTAAATAAAGAACGAATTTTAAAAAAAGAGATATTTAATTTTTACACGGATGGTGTTACCAAAAAAGTTGCAAGATATATAGAAGAAGTAGATTTTGAATTCGAATCAATTGCAGCAGCAATAGGAATAAATAAACTTTCAGTTGTTGATTGGTTAAATTCAAGATATGGACTTCCTAAAACTTCAATCTATAAAATGATAAAATCTAATCCTACATATAAAGATATATTGGCTCCTACAACAATAAATCACAGATATATTTGGGAAGATATTCCGTCAGGATTGGTGCCTATGTCTTTGTTTGGTGAAAATTTAGGAATTGCAACACCAACGATTGATTATTTTATAGAAGAAGGAAGTAATTTATTGGATACTGATTTTCGCTTAGCGGGCAGGACTTTAGACAAATTAGGTCTTTCTGCTAATAACCTGATTTCAGATTTGTGGGATGCGGCAATTGTCAGAGAAAAAAATTACCCATTAGTTCAAAAAATAAGTCTCGGAATTTAATAGAATTATGAATAACATTATAACATTAAACGATACAATTGGTTTGGCAAAAACACATTTTGATGCCCATACTTTAGGTCTGGCTACAATTAATGAATTTCTTACGGAATGTGGTTTTAAAGTTGTTGTTGCAGATTTAAAAGTTGCCAATGCACTCACAAATCCTCAGAATATATATAATTCGTCTTTGATAGGAAAATGGATAAAAGACAATAATATTACAGTTTTGGGTTTTAGCTACCGGCTGGATATTGATGATGCAGTACTGATTTTCCAAAAACTTATGTACCAATTGGAATTAAAGAGAATGTTGGTAAAAGACGGTGGAAAATTGAAAAGCATTTGCTTTGCCGGATTACCCGAAGCTTGTAATAAAATTAAATACTTATATAAAGATGTAATTGTTTTTTACGGCGATGAATCATTTACAGATAGCCTCAAAATGCTTGGGATAGACCTCTCGATTGCTCCAAAAGGATTTATAGATAATAGTTCATATAAAAATACTTTAGATGGCTTTGGCAAAGAAATAATTGATAAAGGAGATTATTTATCCGTATTTCCGGTGGATAGGAGCGGATATAAGAATTTCGGAACTGTAAATGATAATTTAATCGATCGCATTAGATATAATAGAGAAAACAATTTACCGCCGATAATAAGAGCACACGCAGGACCTTATATAGAAAACAGAGATGAATCTGTAAAACAATTTATTGAATGGTCACGTTTATTAGCTCTTAGCGGTTATTTGGATGTACTGTCAATAGGAACTTCACAATTAACTCAATCAAAATTTGGAGAAGACTGGGAGAATCTTCCTAATGGCGGAGGTGTAGGAATTAATTCACCACAGGAATATGAGCGTATTTATAAAGCTGCAAAACCAATGCTTGTAAGGACTTATTCGGGTACAAAAAATCTTTGCAAACAAGCCGAAATACATGAAAAATCGTTAAATATTGCATGGCACGCTTTATCACTGTGGTGGTTTTCTAAAATAGACGGAAGAGGCGATTTAAATCTTCTTGATAATTTAACCGAACATTTCGAAACAATTAAATATATTACCGGAACCGGCAAACCATACGAAGCCAATGTTGCTCATCAGTTTGCATTCCGCTCATCCGACGATGTAAGTTATGCTGTTTCAGCCTTTCTTGCAGCAAAAGCGGCTAAAAAATTAGGTATAAAACATTTTATTCTTCAAGTAATGTTAAACAACCCCAAACATACATCTGCAATTAATGATTTAGCCAAAGCAAGAGCAACACTAAATATTGTAAAAAGTCTTGAAGATTCGAATTTTAAGGTATTTTTTCAGACACGGGTTGGATTAAGCTATTTATCGCACAATATTGATAAAGCTAAAAAACAACTGGCATCAATAACAGCTGTAATGGATGATATCCGGCCTTTTAACAGTCAGAATCCGGATATAATTCATGTCGTTAGTTATTCCGAAGGCAGTGATTTGGCAACACCGGAAATAATAGATGAAAGCATTAAAATCACACTTTATTCTCTTAATAAATACAGGGAGTACCGGGGAAAAGGGTGGCTGGATAATATGGAGGAAAACAAGGATGTTAACAAAAGGATGCTTTATCTTATGGATGAAGCTAAAATAGTTGTAAACGCAATTGAATCTTCAATTAAAGATACATATTCGCCCCGGGGGTTTTTCAATATATTTAAAATGGGATTTTTACCTGTCCCCCAGTTAATGTATTGCAGAAAGGAATTCCCTGAAGCTGTAAAATGGAATACCAAATTAAGAAACGGAGGAGTTGATATTTATCTTGATGGTAAAAAAATATCAGCTAAAGAAAGAATGAATTTAATAATAAAGAAAATTTAAAATGAACATAATTATTTTTAACGGAGACGGTTTAAAGCCTGCGGAATTTAACACTTGGCGGACAAGAAATTTAGAAATTGAAATTGCCAGAGCACTCAAGGAAACAGGAAATAAGGTATCGTTTATCAACTTTCATAATTTAAAGCAATTTTATCAGGATTTGAAAAAAATCAAATGTGATGAATCAATAGTTTTGACTTTGTCCGAATATGTAGATGACAACAGAGATATATTTGTTTCTAACATACTTGAAGAATTAGGAATTCCATTCGTTGGTTCAGGTTCGGAAGCTGTCTGCAATGCCCTTTTAAAAGAAAAAGCAAAAGCATTTTTTATAAAAGATGAAATTCTAACTCCCAAATTTTTTATAGTATCATCTAATGAAGATATAGATAAAGGTTTTCTTGGGTATCCTGTTGTGCTGAAACCCCGGGGCAGCGGCTGCAGTGAGGGGGTAAATATTGCGTATAATCAGATTCAATATAAGAAAATAGCAAAAGGTTTACTTATCGAATTCAAACAACCTGTCATTGTTGAGGAATATATTGGCGGCAAAAATTGCAGAGAATACACGGTAGGCGTGTTAAACAATGATAAGAACAGAGTTACAATTTTTACAGAAATAATTATTCCCGAAACAGATGGTATAAAATTGTTGGATGAAAAAATGAAAAACAATCCGGAAACCGACAAGATAAACGAAGTTAATGATTCGTTAATTAAGGCGAAACTAGGAAGTATCGCTTTAAAAACTATGCAATCCATAAATGGTAAAGATGTCGGAAGAGTGGACATACGATATGATGGCTGTAATTTTTATGTACTTGAGATTAATCTGTTTCCGGGACTTGGAGATGATAGCTATTTGAGAAGAACTCTTAATTTCAACGATATTGGATTCGATAAATTAATTAACATGATTGTTTATAGTGCCATTTTAAGATATAAAATGAAACCTACTCAAAAAATGGAAGCCATTTATACATACACACAAAAGGAAATACACAAATTATCAGAAGCAATATTGATTGGCCATAGCATGTTATTAACCAAAAAAACAACAGAAATTATAAAAAATGCAGTTTGATGAAAAAAATTAAGATTGGATTATTAAACAAAAAAAGAGGGAATTTTAAAATACAAGAAAAGTTTTCTGGCACAAATAATGTAGTTGATGAAACATACAAGGAAGTTGCTCATCATAAACAAGCATTAATTGATACAGGGTATGAAGTATGTACTATAAATTGGGGAGAATCTTTTATTAAAGATTTGACAGATAGCAAAGCGGATTTAGTGTTTAATGTGTCGAGTCTGGCAGAAGCAGCAATTTTAGAAGAACTCGAAATTCCATTTGTAGGATCAGATACCGCTGCAATTGCTGTTGCAACTGATAAATCATTAGCCAAAAAAATATGGAAAAGCGAAGGATTACAAACACCGCCTTTTCATGTGGCTAAATCGGTAAAAGACTGTTCAGTATTTAAAGATGATCCGCCTTTCGATTATCCTTTGTTTATTAAACCTGTTGCAGGCAGAGGGAGTGCAGGAATTGACGATGATTCTATCGTTGAAAATTTTGAGCAACTTGTAAAAGGTGTTGAAGAAAGATTAAATACTATGAAACAAGCTGTTTTAATTGAAGAGTTTTTGCAGGGTACTGAAATTACTATTGGTGTAATAGGCAATGGAAATGACATTGAAGTACTGCCGCCGCTGGAGATTTCTTATAGCGGTGAGTCACGATTTTTAACATTTGATAAAAAAGAGATAGATGATGACAGCTTTTATTGTCCGGCAAGATTAAATGATGAAGAGATGAGCAAAATCAAAGAATTTGCGAAAAATGCTTATCAGGCTATTGGCTTTAAAGATTACGGACGAATTGATACCATATTAACCAAAGAAGGTCCCTATCTTTTAGAAGGAAACTCCTTTGCAGGTTTAATGTGTACGCCTAAAGAAAAACCGCATAGTTATATCGGATTTATGGCTGTCGCCAGCAATATGGATTCAAAAGAACTGATTGATAAAATTGTAAAATCAGCTTTAAAAAGATATGAAATAATCTAATGCCCAGATTAGAAATAGATATAAACAAGATAGCGCACAATGCTAAAATATTAAAAGAGTTATTTGCTAAAAAAGGGATATCTGTTACTGCCGTAATAAAGGGAGCAACAGGATCTCCCGAAGTTGCAAATGCAATTTTTAAGTGTGGAATCACCACTATTGGAGTTTCCCTTGTTCAAAATATAAAAAAAATGAAAGAATTCGGAGTAAAAGCAGAATTTTTGCTTACACGCTTACCTACTCACACAGAAGTTCATGATGTAGTTAAATACGCAGATATAAGTTTAAACTCTGAAATATCAACAATTAAATTATTATCAGAATATTCTCTAAAACATGCTAAGAAACATAAAATCATTTTAATGTTAGAACTTGGTGATTTAAGAGAAGGGATATTACCTGAAGATATCGACTTGATTGTTGAACAAATAATACTGTTAAAAGGCGTTGAATTGTATGGTATTGGTGTAAATCTTGCCTGCTTCGGAGGTATAAAACCAGCCGAAAAAAATATGGCTGAATTATCTAAAACGGCAGATCATATCCAGGAAGAATATAATATAAAACTGTAGATGATTTCAGGTGGTAATTCGGCAAATTATGAATGGTTTTTACATACAAATAATCTAAGAATTGGTGAGGCTGTTTTATTAGGCAGGGAAACATTGTACAGAAACAAAATCCCACAATTATATACGGATTCATTTACTTTAAGATGTGAAGTTATCGAAAGTAAAATAAAGCCATCTCTACCTTATGGAGAGATATGTCAAAATGCATTTGGAGAAAAACCCAAGTTCACAGATATTGGTAATATCAATCGGATAATACTTGGTATTGGGGAACAGGATGTTGATACAAAAGCTATAAAACCCAGAATAAATGCTGAAGTTATTGGAGCAAGCAGTGATCATTTGATTTTACATTCCAAAAACCATCTTGAAGTAGGAAGTGAAATAGTATTAGTGATTAAAGATGATAATAACACATAACCTTAAGGATTGAGACGACCTGAAAGGTTCGATTCAACCCAATGTTCAGGAAGCCGCTTACGTAAATTGCCTATTCTTTCAGGGGAAGAGATAAGTGTGCCATTAACCAATCCCATAGGATGCAATGTTAAATGGGAAGGAAAAGAAAACCATTGGATGCCGCCGGAGGCTTGCGACCTGGTTTAACTGGTTA
>QILJ01000441.1 GCA_003233295.1 Ignavibacteria bacterium
GAGATATAGCAATGTACCAGCCGGGTTAAGAGGTTTAGGAATTACTTTTATTATAGCTGGACTTATGGCGATAGCATTTATGTTGTTTTCCGGTATACAATTATAAGGAAGTTTTAATGAGTGGAATAAGCTTAGTACTTTTTGGCGTTTTAATGTTCATAATCATTGTAATTGCATTGGTGCTCCTGATTCTGTTTGCTAAATCTAAATTAGTGGCATCCGGTTCCGCAAAAATCATTATCAATGACGATGAAGAAAAGTCAGTTACCGTATCAGTCGGAGGAAAGTTACTTAATGCTCTCGCTGAACAAAAAATATTTTTACCTTCTGCCTGCGGCGGCGGCGGTACTTGCGGCGAATGTAAATGTATTGTTCTTGAGGGTGGTGGTGATGTTTTACCAACAGAAACATCAAAACTTTCACGCGGTCAAATCAAAGAGCATTACAGACTCTCCTGTCAAGTACCGGTAAAAGGTGATATGAAAATTCAAGTCTCACCGGAAATATTCGATATTAAAAAGTGGGATTGTACTGTCCGCTCGAACAGAAATGTCGCAACTTTTATAAAAGAACTAATTTTGAATTTACCCGAAGGTGAATCAGTAGATTTTAGGGCTGGCGGATATATCCAAATCGAAGCACCACCTCATACTGTAAAATATTCCGATTTTATAATTGAAGACGAATATAAAGGTGATTGGGATAAATTCAATCTCTGGCGTTATGTTTCAAAAGTTGACGAGCATATTCAGAGAGCTTACTCAATGGCTAATTATCCATCGGAGAAAGGGATTATCATGCTTAATGTTAGGATTGCATCTCCCCCGCCGAGAATGCCTGATGTACCGCCCGGACAAATGTCCTCTTATATCTTTAATCTAAAACCCGGAGACAAGGTTACGATCTCAGGACCTTACGGTGAGTTTTTTGCGAAGGATACTGATGCTGAAATGGTATTCATAGGCGGCGGCGCCGGTATGGCTCCGATGAGATCGCATATATTCGATCAATTCAAGCGACTGCATACAAAACGCAAAGTTTCTTTCTGGTACGGTGCACGAAGTCTGAGAGAATCTTTCTATAACGAAGAGTTTGATAAATTAGCCGAAGAAAATGAAAATTTCACTTGGCACCTAGCACTTTCAGAACCCTTACCTGAAGATAATTGGACTGGGTACACAGGTTTCATACATGAGGTTCTTTATGAAAATTATCTTAAGGATCATCATGCTCCGGAAGATTGCGAATACTATATGTGCGGTCCTCCAATGATGAATGCGGCAGTTATTAAAATGCTGGAGAATCTTGGTGTAGAGCATGAAAACATAATGCTCGATGATTTCGGAGGATAGATTTTCTACAAGGGAGGTTACTTCTGATCTCCCTTTTTTATTATACTTTTGCTATGAAAAAAAAATTAATTACATATCTAATTTTATTTACAGTAATCTCCTGCAGTGATAAAGTCAACAACGAATTGGTTGCTATATCCGGTACAACAATGGGTACAACCTATTCGGTAAAATATATTGATAATGCTTCGAAGAATGTTGAAGAAATAAGATCTGAGGTTAGTAATATTTTGAAGACTGTGAATGCACAGATGTCAACTTACTTGCCGAATTCAGAGTTGTCAAAATTCAACAGTTTAAGAGATACATCGTGGTTTTCTATTTCTTATGATCTTGCATTCGTACTCAAAAAATCGCTTGAGATAAGCAAATTATCCGGTGGAACTTTGGATATTACTGTTGGACCAGTAGTGAATCTTTGGGGATTCGGTCCGGGTAACAAACCTACTGCTGTTCCATCAGATTCCGAAATTAATAATGCTCTTAAAACAGTCGGCTGGCACAATGTTATTGTTACTCTTGATCCTCCTAGAGTCAAAAAGAAATTACCGGATGTATACTGTGATCTGTCATCGACAGCAAAGGGTTTCGGAGTTGATAAAGTTTCTGAATACTTAACCTCACTTGGAATTAGTAATTATCTTGTTGAGATAGGCGGCGAACTCAGAGCGAAAGGGAAAAAATCTTTGAATGAAAAATGGCGTATTGGGATTGCCAAGCCCGATAATAATTCAACTGTACAAGAGATAATTACTCTTGATAATTCTGCGATGGCAACTTCGGGGGATTACTGGAATTACTTTGAAGAAGGCGGCGTTAGATATTCACATACGATTGATCCCACAACCGGAAGACCAATTACTCACAAGCTAGCATCAATTACTGTAATAGCTGAAACTTGTTTGATTGCTGACGGGCTTGCAACTGCAATGGATGTAATGGGCGATAAAAAAGGTTATCAGTTTGCATTGGATAATAAGCTGCCTGTTTATTTTATAGTTAGAAAAAATGGTGAGTTTGTTGTAAATTACACTGATAATTTTAAGAAATTTATTGTACGGAAATGAATCTCTCTGCCGCAAGCAGACGGGATATCATTATAGAGTAGTTAATAATAATTTTTGCTGCAAGCGAAGGGGAATTAATCCCTTGTTCGCTTTCGGCGGATCAAAAGAAAAGGTTTATAGATGTTACAGTTTTTAGTAGTTTTTTTATTTTTTCTTATAGCGATCGGTTTGATGCTTTTATCTCTCCATTTTAGTAAATATAAACAACGCGAAGAAAGTTGCTGCGGCGGCGGTCACTGTTCCTCACCTCGTCATACAGATCCAGATCATGCCTGCAAAAAAGACCAGACTGAGCTTATAAGTAAGATCAATGTTGATAATCTTAAAATTTAATTATTTGAAGTTAACTGTAAATCTGCTTCCTACTTTCTTTTCAGATTCAACGCTAATTGATGCTTGATTAAGATCGCAATAATTTTTTACAAGAGCCAACCCTAAACCATTCCCTTCGAAACGTCTTGAGTAGCCTTGTTCTTCCTGCATAAATGGCTTGAATAAATCGGGGATGTATTCTTCTGCTATGCCAATTCCAGTATCTGATACAGTTACTGATACCTTACCGTCATCATTTTTATAAATGATAACATCAATTTTCCCTTTCTCAGTATATTTGACTGCATTATCAACTAGGTTAGTGAATATTTGATAGGTGGAATATTTATCGGCGGTAATGTTTGTATCGTCCGTTTCTTTTATTAAATTTAGTTCTAATTTTTTATCATTCGCCAGCATTTTGAATTCTTCATAAATTGATTTAAGCACATTATCAAATAGGTCAAAATCCTCTTCATTGTATTCGTAAGTGCCAGTTGCAATTTCCGACATGTTCAAGATCAAATCGGTAGTTCTAATTATTCTTTTACCGGCATCTTCAATCGCATTGAAATTGGATTTTAGATCTTCATCAACGTTTTCTTCAATTTCATCACGAATTAAATTGGAATAACTCATCAGTATATGAATAGGTGTCCTAATTTCATGTGACATCTGTGCAAGAAATTCAGATTTCAGTCTATCAGATTTCTCAGCTTCTTCCTTAGCTACTATTAACTCTTTATTCGATTCTTCGAGTGCTCTGTTCGCTTCCAACTGCCCTTTGAATAGCTGGGCATTACGAATTGCCATTGCAGCCTGCCCGGCTAATATCTCAAAAGTATCGGTTATTTCCTTAACTTTAATTTTATGCAGATGTTTTGAATCGACATATATGACGCCGATTTTCTCAGTTGATGTTGATAATGGTGAGCAGAGTATTGTCTGAAGGTCTAAGTTAAAAATACTTTTTCTTTTCTTATGGTCATCATCACTTTGCGCAGACTCAATAAACCTTGATTCACCAGTTATAAAAACTTCATCCACCACGGTTTTACTTACGCTAAAGTCTTCGATCGTAAGTTTATGATCATCAGAATCCAACCCAAGCTTAAAGTCTAAATCACCTTTACTGTTTTTTAATACTATAAATCCTCTGTCAGATTCTGTAAAAGAAATAGCCTGCTCCAGCACCAGGGCTAAAACTTCGTCAAGAATTAGTGATTTATTTATGCTGTTAACAATATCTAAAATTATTTTTAGATGTTCTGACCTATGAATATCTATGGGATTTTGGATTTGCTTTTTTTGTTCTTCAACAAATTTTTTTAGTTCCTGGTACTTCATAAAATTATGGTCATCATTTAGCCGATAAGTCAATTATAGTATTTTCAGTGAAATTTTTACATGAACGAAATTTAGTAAATATTTAATTCAGTTTTGTGATAAATGATTTAATTTTTTTGATTTCTATCACAGCATTAATCCTATTGTAATATTTCAATGCACTCTCAAATGCTTTTTTTGCATTGGACTTCTGATTAAGCTCTGCATATAATTTACCTAACTCAACGGATGTTTCAGCATAATTCAATTTATTCCCAAGTTCAGAATTTATTCTTAAACTAGTCTGTAAAAAGTTTTCAGCCAGATCATAATCATTTTTCTTCTTTTCGATTATTCCTCTTACCTTATAAATATCGGCTATCGTTAATCTATCGTTCAAGTGATGGCTAAGTTCCATGGCTTTTTCGATATACTCAACAGCAGAATCAATTTTATCCATCTCTGTGTAAATATGAGCTTTACTCAAAAATGAAATTGATAATGTTAAGTAATTCTGATCTTCCTGCGAAACCAAAATACTTCTATCAAACTGGTCAAGCGCACTTTTATAATTACCCTCTTTCAAGTAAAGCATTCCTAAGTTATGCCTGGTTTGAGCAATTCTTTTGAAGTCATTGCTCTTAACATATTTAGCTAACGCATTTTCATAGTTATTTTTGGCTTCTTCTATATCACCGGTCATATGATTAAGGATACCGAGATTGACTAATATATTCGCCAACAAATTACTAGCTCGTTTTCCTTTTAATCTCTCAATTCCTTTTTTAAAATGCCTTTTTGCTTTCGAAAGAATCCCTCGTTCCGCATAAAATGTTCCTAAGAAATTATCGCAAGCCGAAAGTCCTTTGTAATTATCAGTTTCCTCAAATATCTTCTTTGCTTTATTGATATACCCGAAGCTTTCGTCCCACTTAGCTTGCATACTGCTTATCTCACCCATTCCTAAAAACGCATATGCTTTTTCATTCTGCAGATTTTTATACTTGATAGTTCTGAAAAGTATCTGGCTTAATATATCCGAAGCCAGAAACAGTTCGCCTTGTCCAAGCGTTAGATTCGAAAGATCAAGAAGTAAATTTATATGCTTCTTCGGGGAAATATTATTTTCAGTATATGTTATAATCCTATCAATAAAACTGCGTAATCTATAACTTTCGGGATAATTATTATCGGCAGCAGAACTTGATCTATCTTTTGTGAAAAAACCCGAACCGATCTTATCCAGAACTTCTTTTGATTTTGCAGTACCGATATACTTTTCAAGTACTTCGAGATATTCGGTAATATTTTTATATCCAGGTTTTATCATATTCATTTTCACAATTTTGTTGTCTTGCGGGTAAATCCATATCTAGCAAACTGATATACCTTTGCATTAACTACCAACGCCCATCCCTCGCCATAGTCAATTATCAATCTGCCATATTCAACATCATTTAGTTCCCCTTTCTCATCGATAAAGTTAAAATTAATTACATCCCCCTCTTCAATCTTCAGCCCAGTGAATCTTACTGATAAATAAATTGGTTTTTCTAACTTTACTTCTGATGGAGTGATATCAAGAATAGCTGCACCATCTTCTGTATTAGGAATTGTAATAGCAACTTGTTCTTGATCAACAAAAGAAAACTTCGGAAATTCCAAATTACCTTTTACTCCGAATTCGGAATCCCTAAGATCAAAGTTAATTTCCCCACCAAGTTCACCTTCAATAGTCCTTTCAATTGTAAGGGAGCGAGTAACATCTGATTTTGCAGCTAAGAAAGGTTGCTGGGTTTTCACCTTAGAAAACTGGACGATACCCTGATCATCAGCACAGCCAAACAAAATAATGACTGCACTGATGAACATCACGACTAATTTGGTCATAATACTCAGAACCTATGTATTTACTAATTAATGCAATTCAGAATGGTATTTACAATATTTGTACCAAAGATATTGTTGGTTTTTAGAGTATAGAATAAGGTTTTATTCCAACGGACCTAATCATTGTAAATATTACAAGTACTTTAATTTTAAGATTAAATTATATGGAGGATAAAAAAAAGCTCCCTTTTTCAAAGGAGCTTTTATCAACATTCAATAAGAGAGAAGTAAAAAAATTTTATTATTTTGTAAAACCAAATCTTGAGAAATGACCTAATTGTGCTTTCAATACAACTACCCAGCCATTACCAACATAGATTCCACTGTTTGCTACTTCAACTTCTTGGGTACCATCCTTATAAACAAAACTAACATCATCACCCGCATGAACATCAACTCCAATAAAACCAACTGTTAATATGGCAGGAGTTGAGAATGCAACATTAGGAGTAAAATCAAGGGATGCTTCTCCATTAACCATTGCAATACCAACTGTTGCATCTTCGGCTAAAGCACCACCTGCAATACCTAACCTTCCTAAAGAATAAGTTCCCCTGTTTGCAAGTATAAACCTAATTGATGCACCATCTTCAGCTTCAACCTCTACACTTTTTGAACTTGAAAAGAATGATTTTTCTAAAGTTGAAATGCCATCAACTTTTAGTGCTGCTTTAGCTTCAGCGCTTAATTCTGAAACATTATCAGTATTGACTTTAAGAAATGACTGATTAGATTGTGCATCAGTTGGTTCAGTTATGTTGGAATTTTCTGCACATCCCCAAAATGATAATGCTACCACAACTGCTAAAACAAGTAATTTTTTCATTGTGAACCCCTATTAATATTATGAAATAGTAAATCTTAATTCTATTCCGACAAATTTTATACCAAAAAAAACAAGGCCATATTTTTATTTAATTTTCAACCTTTTTATGTAGCCAAATCTTTTTATAGTAACATTTACATGTATAATTTTACAAAATAGAATTTGTAAATATCAATATCGGGTTTTTTATTTAATATTTCAAATTTTTATATGAAAATAAATAGTTTTTTATTCTTGGGTTTTCAAGATATGAGTTCTTCAATTTCCTTGATTTAATATTATCAATAACATATTTAAGTATCGCGAAGTACAAATCGGCATATTCGTCTGTCTTCGAAATATTTCCTCTGTCTTTATAATACATGGCAAGGTTGTACAAAATTGAAATGGTATCTTCTGTAATGCTTTGTGACTCTAAAGCCTTTAAAGCTCTTTTTAAATAAACAATAGGTTTTTCCAAATCATCATTTTTTTCATCTTTCAATGTCGATAACTTGAACAAGATTATTAATCGCTTCGCATCGAAATGTGAATTGTTCTTACAGAATTCTAATAGATCCTCTTCTTCCAGCAACGTTCGAACACCATCAATTATTCCATTATTCAATAATAAATTCATAATGATAAACTGAATATCAAATGCGATTCTTTTTTGATTAATCGATTTTGATTCGTCTATCATTTTAGTGAATTCAGAATAATTATTTTTATCCAGTTTACTGATTGAACCGCTGATTCGCTTCATACAAGAAAACTGTACAGATATATTCTCATCATTATTGATATTAATTTTATTTATTTTTTTAATTATATCATGTAACTGAGTTCCATTTCCAATAACCCAAT
>QILJ01000450.1 GCA_003233295.1 Ignavibacteria bacterium
GAAAAAACATTAATGATCATAAAAGTTGGGCTTTTTGAATCTATATTATTTTTAATATGTTAATAATGCTGTTGTTATTAGAACTCAGCCGAAAAACATTAATGCATAGACGACTAATCCCGACCAATCGGGGCAAGTCCTTATTCTAAATATCTATTGCTTGTTTTGTTACTTTTTATCTTAACTCTATTGCATAATGCCGGTTAAGCTTCTCCCGCATTCTTAGCATCAATCCTATTAGTAACAAGTCTAAAAATAAACAGCGACACAGCCGACAAAAGCCCGATCGCTACAAAATAATACCAGATGTAATGAGCATCAGCATAGTATGAAGCTTTTTGAGCAACAGATAATCCATGCGGCAGAGTTTCCGGATTAGGACAATATTTATCCAATAAAAATCCTGACATGCTGAACCCAATTATTGCCGATAGGAATGAGTGCAGATGACTGAACCCGAGATACAATCCCTCCTCCCCTTTTGGAGCTTGGAATGAAAAGTACTCCAAGAATCTCGGTGAGATAAAACACTCGGCAAGACCTTGAATTGCGATTCCAATAATCATCATAACAGTCAGCGGATGAAGCTCCAGTAAACCGAAGAATGAAACTGCCGGACCGGTAATGCTCTCCAATTCTTGACTCATTGCCATAGCCAGCGCTGATAAAGGCATGAGAAGCATTCCCACAAGCATTGAGGTTACAGCTAGTCTATTTTTCATCATCTGCGTTACAAATACGACAAATATTACAACAACCAATGGGTTCACATTTGCAAGCCACTCGGGTTTTGCGCTTTCACCGAGGAGTCTAATAACATACTTTGGCATTGTGGCATATAACTGACCTTGAATAAGCCAGAAGCCGGTAATGATCAGGGTAAGCACCCAAAGACGAGGTTTATGGAGTATTCCCATCAGCGCACGGAAAATATCTCTGATATCTTTATTCTCATATGTTCTATCCGGCTCTTGATAGAAGAATATTGCAAATAGGAACGCAATAAACGCCATTGCCGCAGAGAAGAAATTAACATATTCCAATCCGAGTCCTTGGCGGATGAAAGGAACGAAAGTCTTGCCGCTGAAAGCTCCAATATTTACAACCCAATAGAACAGTGAGTATCCCCTTGCTCGGTTTACTTCTGTAGTAGTTTTTGCAACTGTTCCGGTAATAAGAGGTTTTATGAATGAAGCTCCGACTAAAAGGACAAACAAAAAGAAAAGTACTGGAATTTTTGTCTGAAAGATACCGAGAAAAAAATAACCAGTGGTCAACGTTCCGAACGCTATTATCATTCCCTTGCGAAAACCAATCTTATCTACATAGGCTCCTACAAAAGTCGGGAACAAGTATAACAGTCCGTAGAACAGACCAGCAACAATACCGGTTTCGATATCGGTAAACCCGACTATATCTGTAAGGAAAAGAGTAAGAACGACGAAAAATCCATAGTAAGCTGCACGCTCACATAATTCCATAAAGTTTGCAAGCCAAAAATCTTTTGGGAATTTCCAGCTTTCCTTCTGTACGGCTTCAGTCATAAGCAGAACCATAATTTGTTAGTGAAAATAGTTTTTCAAAGATAATGGGAAAAAAATAAAATTGATAGAGGAAAATTAATTTGGTGATAAAGGATTGAATTATAAAATACTTCTTTTAATTCTGCCTTGGATATTAAGTAGATCATTCACAAGTTACTTCTTACTTTCGCGCAGACCTGCTTTCCGCACAATTTAAAAAGGATAGAATAAGAATTAAAATAAAGTAATATTTGAAAAAATGGGTGTTGCAAGGCTAAATTTGCATATGTTTATCCGCAAATTAAAAAATAGGTCGGGCAGCATCTCTGTACAGCTGATATCAAAGACAAGATGTAAATATAAAGTTGTAAAGACTATAAAACAGAACAAGAAGTAGAAAAGCTATATTATTTAGCAAATCAAGAGAAAGAACGGCTATCAAATCAATTGAAACTATTTGTATCGAAAAATGATACAACTGTCGAGCAAGTATTTTCAACATTAAGCAATTCCAGCATAAGAACTATAGGTCCGGAAATAATATTTGGTAAAAAAACGATCATATTGGTTATAATAAAATTGAAGAAGGTCTATTCTGCCATCTGGTGATCTCTCGTGCATAAACAAATGGAATGATAACACTTAAAGTTGATAGTATATTGCTCTCAGACACTAGTAGCACTAAAATAGCCTTTTCAATTAATCGCAAAAATAAAAGTTCTTGGATTGTTCATAGAGTGGTTCATATTATATAAGGTTTTATGAATCAATAAAAAAAATTAACATGTTCAAATCTTCCAAATAATATTTTTTATTCAAATTACACTTTCTCTATCAAAACCCTCCAATGATCACCATCCTTTTCTTTTTCAAGTATTTTATGTCCTTCGGATTGGACTGAACGCGGTACATTCTCTATCGGCGCTCCATCATCAAGTAGAATTTCCAATTTTTCGCTGACTTGCATCTTTGAAAGTTCCATTTTTGTTTTTACAAAATTCATTGGACATGCTACACCGCGGAAGTCTTTTACATTCTCAACCTGTATTGCCACCGGCTCTTCTTCCTCTTTTTTTTCTTTATTAAATCGCAAAGAATCATCCATGTTGGAATATAAATCATTTACCGCTTTAGCCAATTCGTTAATATGATCTTCATGCGAAAATAGCTCACTCTTTAACCCTAATTTGCCTAAAACAACAACGTCCATAAATGATGAATCTACTAAATTTGTTGTCACAAAATGCTTCATAAACATTTCAAACACTTGCTTATCAGTTTTCGCATCAAGACCGCGTGTAACTAAAAGCATTCGACATGCTGAGTGAAGTATTATATAAAGATAATTTTCTTTCTCTCCAGTTGTAATTGAGTCAGTGAGTAATTTTTGAGTATCTTTAATTATCTTTTTATCTACGTTAATCATATCAAATATTCCAGCAGAACATTCAGCTGTTCCAATTTCTTTTAAGGATAAAGGCTTACTAGCACCCCAGTCAATATATATGCTACTATCTTCTTCAAATGTTGGGACTTCACGATATTTATCGCAAAGTATTGTGATTAAATCTCTTCCACAATCATCTAAAAAATGTTGGTATGTTTTAAACTCATCTTTCTTTTCACTATAAACTTTAAGAAAATCATGTAAAAAATCTGGAATAAATTTTGCAGAAATTTCATCTACTTGCTGTGCATAAATTGTATTACCAGCTTCATTAGTATTTCCACCAGCAAGTATATTATATGATGGATACATGTAACCACCATTTCTGCCCACTTTTCCAAAAAATCCCAAATCTGCAATATGATGAAGTCCGCATGTATTTGGACAGCCAGATATGTGGATTCTAAGATCACTTACATTTTCCAAATTAAGATCACTAGTGATTAATTTATCACGTACTGCATCAGATAAACCTCTTGGTAAACAAATACCAAGTTTACAAGTTTGCGCCCCGGTACAATTTACCATTTCGGCAAAAATTTTGGGTAAATGAGAAAGTGTTTGTTCTAATCCCATTATTAGATTATATGCGTTACCAAGATATTTTTCTGGAATATTTCTAAGTCGAATATTTTGTTTCCTTTCACAGCGAATATTATTTTCGCCAAAATTACTTAGAAAATTTGTGAGTTTAACGGCATCTTGATAAAGCAAATCACCTAATCTTAAAGAAACAAAGATGGAAGAGAGTCCGCTTTGTTTTTGAGAAGTTACATATCGTTCTTTCCACTTATCAAAATTTTCTCCACTAACAATTTCTATAGGTAATGAAGTCTCTTTTGCTTCATTCGGAGTAGGTTGCAAATCAAGAGACAACGAATCATCATCTTTAATTTTATTGTATTCTTCTTCAAATAATTGAATGAATTCTTCACGCTGAAGCTTTTTCCATAGGTATTTAATTCGACTTGTATTTTTGCTCCGTCTATTACCATGTTTATCAAACATTACTTTCAAAGCACGGGTTATGTGATACACTTTATTTTCAGGAACAAAATCAAAAAGAAGATTTCCTAAAATTGGATTTGCTCCCATACCTCCAGCACAATAAACTTCAAACCCTTTTTTACCGTCAAGAATTTTAGCAACAAAACCAAGGCACGTTACCTGAGTGTAGGCTGTATCTTTTCTATTATTTGAAAACGCAATTTTAAATTTTCGTGGCAGATTCCAAGAATCTGATTCAGCCATCATACGTGATGTAAGTGCAATTGCATATGGCTCAACATCAAATATTTCATCTTGGGTAATACCTGAATCTGTTGAGCAGAGAATATTACGAACAGTATTTCCGCCGCCGCCACGTGTACTTAATCCAAAAGATTTGAGTTCTCTTAAGACAGTCATTATATTTTTAATAAGAACTCCATGTAATTGAATTTCGGAACGAGTTGTGAAATGGATTTCTCCACTACCATAAGTCTTGGCAAGTTCAGCAACTTTTTTTAATTGTAAAGGTGTAATACCTCCACCAGCGCACCGTACTCTAATCATATAAGTGTTAGCAAGTCTTTGTTCATAAATTCCGAATGCTACTCGTATGGCTTTAAATTTTACTGGATTTATTGAACCATCAAGGAATCCTGCTATATCTTTTTCAAGTTGTTTATGTTCAGTTGTTAGTGATTCTGGAATATCATAAAAAGTTAACATTTATCTATCCTTTACTTATTGATAATATTTAATTTTACTTCATTAATTTCTGCGGTAGAACCATTTCTCGTTATTCTATATCCTTTAACATTTGTTTCATTATTCTCTAAAGATACGATAATGTAAACCATTTTGGGATCGTTGAGCAATCGTAAATCTTCCTGCGATAATACTGGAGCTGAAATTGGATGTGAATGATAAACTGATAGAATAGAAAGATTCTGCTCTCTTGTCATTTTTAATACGTTAAATTGTTCAGCGGGATCAAATGTAAAATGGTCTTCACTTTGGTCCATATTTTTCATAGGGAAAATTTTAGTAATAATATTTTCGCTTCCCACTAAATAACCACACGCTTCAATTGGAGATAATTCCTTTGAATGTGAAATTATATCTTCATAAATATTCTTTTCAATTTCTATATTGTTCATCATTTCCTTTAGTTTGTAATTTTACATATTGGAGGAATATAATCTTCTTCCTTTAAACTGGTAATTTTAGGGTTATCTCCACACACTGTACACTTTGGATTCTTTTTAAAACGTACATTTCTAAAATTCATACTTTTTGCATCAAACGATAATAATCGGTTCGTAATTAAATCTCCAATACCAGTAAAATATTTAAGAGCTTCTGTAGCTTGAATTGTTCCAAGCATGCCAGCAATTGAACCGAGTACACCAGCTTGGCTACATGATGGGACTGCATTTTCGGGAGGTGGTGCATGAAACACACAACGGTAACAAGCTGTTTCGCCAGGAATAACTGTAAGTGTTTGTCCGTCAAATCTTAAAATACCACCGTGAGAAAAAGGTTTGCCTGCAATTACACATGCATCATTTATTAAAAATTTTGCGGAAAAATTATCCGTACCATCTATTACAAAGTCATAATCATTAATTATATCTATAATATTTTCAGCAGTTGCCAATTTCTTGTATGTTTTTACACTTATATCAGGATTTATTTCCAGCATTTTTTCCTTGGCAGATTCTACTTTAGGTTTATTCAAATCTTTTGTAAAGTGAATAATCTGTCTTTGTAAATTTGTTAAATCAACTACATCTCCATCAATAATACCAATGGTTCCTACACCTGCTGCAGCTAAATACAAAGCTACAGGAGAACCAAGTCCACCGGCACCAACTATTAAAACCTTGCCATGCATAATTTTTTCTTGTCCCTCAATTCCTACATCGGAAAGAATTATATGCCTGCTGTATCTTTCTAATTGTTCCTCTGTAAAATCAATCACAATACCTCCTTTACATTCCGTTCTTTGGGATTAGCGCTTGTTCAATATCAAAAATTAAATCTTCAACATCTTCAATGCCAACTGCAAGTCTAATCATTGTATCGCGAATACCCATTTCATCTTTCTGTTCTTTACTAAACTCACAGAAAATTGTTGAACCCGGATGAAGAATTAATGTTTTATTGTCATTTAGATTTGTTGCTCTTCTAATTAGACTTAACTTATTCATAAACTTAAAACACTCTTCAATTGAACTTAAATCGAATGTCATTAAAGCGCCTGCACCATTTGGGAATTGCTTCTTTGCAATATCAAAATAATTTGATGATTCTAAACCGGGATAATGTACGCAATCAATTTTACTATTATCTTCTAAATATTTAGCAAGAACAAGTGTGTTTGAACAAGATTTATCAGCTCGTAATGTTAGTGTTTCAAGACCAATGCTTTGTAAATATGCATTGTGCGGTGATAAGCAAGCACCAAGATTTCTATAAACTTCATTTCTTAATTTGGATATCAATGCAAATGGACCAATTTTCTTTGCATCCTCGGCTAGTTTAGGATTATATTTCCACTCAAAAGTTCCATTGTCAATAATTACTCCTCCAATTGAAGTGGCTCCGCCTGAAATATATTTTGTACTTGAGATAACTTCAACATCAACTCCAAATTCTTTGGAGTCAAATAAATATGGTGGTGTGATTGTTGTGTCTGCAATTAAAAGAATATTATGCTTCTTTGTAATTTTAGATAGTGCCTTCATATCAACAATTTCTAATTGAGGATTCGTAATCGGTTCCAGAAAAACCGCACGCGTGTTTGAATCGATAATATCTGAGAGTGAATTTGGGTTTGTTAAATCAGCATATTTAACTTCGAGTCCCCAGGATTTCAATGTTCGCTCAAACAAAGATAGTGTATTACCAAAAAGATGTTTTGTAGTAATAATATTATCGCCGGAACCAGCAACTGCTAAAATCAAATTTGAAATAGCCGCCATTCCAGAGGAGACTGCTAATACTCCAAATCCACTAGAAATATTTTTAATTTTTTGTTCAAAATTCTCGACCGTTGGATTTGTAATTCTAGAATAAACATGCCCTGCTCTTTTACCTTCAAAAGCTTTTGCGGTTTCTTCAGCAGTTTCAAATTCAAATGATACGCTATCATAAACAGGCATGTGCATTGCACCGTGCGGATCTTTTTTCAGAAAATCAGAATGAATTGCTTTAGTAGCTACTCCTAACTTTTTCATTTAAAATAATCCTCCCCCCATAAAAAAGAGGAAATCAATTATATCATTATCTTTTAGATTTGTGGATGAGAATTCTTCTATTTGCACAAATTCTCCGTTAAGTTGCACAGCGACCATATCTGGATTTTCGACATTATTTTTGACTAATAGGTCAGTTAAATTGATTGCTTCGCTATATTCTTGAATTTCATTATTTACTATTATCTTCATTTGTCTCCTAATTCTCTACTTCGTAAAAAAAAACCTCAGCTTAATCTGCTGAGGTTTTAAATTTTATTATTACAATTATTTATAAATGTCAGCTTTACATAAGCGTTAGTTCCTGTAAATTATATTACAACAGGTGCAAGACTTCATAAAACGACACATCTTCACATGTTTTTTATTTTTAAT
>QILJ01000399.1 GCA_003233295.1 Ignavibacteria bacterium
AATTCCTCCGGCTATAATTCCCATAGAAAGATCGCGATGAGTTCTAAGTGTATCTTTTCTGTCACCTTTCTTCTGAAAAATCTCTTTAGCGCCAAGTACAAATGCAGATTTGATTATGCCTGATGATTTGATAATTCCAATGAGTCCTGCCATAGCAATACCGCCTATACCGATATGGCGAACATAATTACTAAATATCTGTTCGGGAGTCATTTGGCTTATCACCATTGTTACATTTGCTCCAATCGGCTGAGTGATCACATCCCCTAAATAGGCAAAAATAGGAATAATAACATACCACGATACAAATGAACCGGCTGCAATAATTGCGGCGTATTTGAGTCCGACGATGTAACCAAGTCCCATTACGGCAGCGCCGACATTTATTTTGAATACCAGCTTGAACTTATCTGCAAGATGTTCTCCGAATGGAATTACTCTTGTAGAAAATGTTTCACTCCACCAGCCGAAAGTAGCGACTACAAAATCGTAAATACCCCCGATAATTCCGCTCATAACAAGTACTTTAGCTTGTCCGCCGCCTTTTTCGCCGGCAACTAAAACTTCTGTAGTTGCAGTTGCTTCGGGGAAAGGAAATTTACCGTGCATCTCAGCTACAAAATATTTTCGGAAAGGGATCAAGAATAGAATTCCAAGAAACCCGCCTAATAGTGAAGCCATAAAGACCTGAAAGAATTGTACTTCAAGATCAAGTATGTAAAGTGCAGGTATTGTAAAAATTGCACCGGCAACAACTGCTCCCGAAGTAGAACCGATCGATTGAATAATGACATTTTCACCTAATGCCTGACTGCGTTTGAATGCGGTCGATAATCCCACTGCAATAATTGCAATTGGTATTGCCGCTTCAAAAACTTGACCTATCTTTAAACCTAAGTAAGCTGCAGCACCGGAAAAGAGCACAGCCATAAGCAGACCCCAGAGAACAGACCAAATATTTACTTCAGGATATTTCTTAGTAGGAGACATTATCGGTACATATTGTTCACCCGGTTTAAGTTCACTATAAGCATTGTCTGGTAAACCAGCAACTTTCTGTTCAATATTATCGCTCATTTAAACTCCTATTTATTAATTTGAATTGGTAATTCATATTCGATTTTTTCACCATTTGGTGATTTAAAATAGATCTTTCCATAATAAACTGCGTCATCCGGCATACTGAAATTCGGATATAAATAATTTAATGATAATTTATATTGTACAGAAGGATACAAAGTTATTCTACGTGAATAATCATTTGTTACTTTCATACTAACATTTTCCTTCACATAAGTTGTTTCCTTAATCTTAACATTCATCTGCCCGGCTTCATCTGCATACGCTGGTATAAGAGTAAGTTTCAGTTTTGTTTCATCTCCCAAGAAAGTATTTTTTATCGAGATTGAACCTTCGCTGTAAGAAAGACCGTCAGATGATAATGCTTTCCCGTCTTCGTCATATATCAAAACTGCAAAATCCGTTACTTTGTTGAAATCTGTTTTGGAAATTTTAATATCGAATCTTTTTGCCGTCTCTTCTCTCTTCAGTGTAAAAGGTATATCGTAAGTTTCTACACTATCCAAGAAAACTGAAAAGTCTCTTTGATACCCAAGTATCTTTCCGCTTAAAAGATATGAATCGACTTTATTAAAGGTATTAACTATATTAATTGACTTTTCTTCGTAATCGAGAACTTTGTCTTTCATTCTGTCGATGCTTTTGAACTCAATATTAAGATCGTAAGTTGAAGCTTCCTTTGCAGTAAATTGACCTAATACGACATATTCATATACACCTGGTTCAAGACCGTAAAAATATTCTTCGTAATCATTATCTTCTTTCGCAGCATCAAGCATTCCGAAAAGCACTTTTTCGCCGTCAGGTTTATGCAGATACATTCGGCAGACAGTAAACTGGTCCGAGCCGGAACTTAATTTTATTCTCATTGATGATGCACCCGGAGGTACTTCCAGAAAATATCTTTTATGCATTCCTTGACTGACAGTTACATCTTTCCATGTGAGAGAGTAATTATTCTCACTTGTGAATTGATACGGAAGAACAACTGTTGCCATCATATCAAATGCCGGGGTATTGGTTTTGCTGTCGTAAGCGGTTATCGTTCCGTTATACATCCCGAAGTCAGTCATTTTCGATTTATCCAACCGGTAATTGATTGTTGCCGAATGATCATTCCTGATCCTAACTTGTTTTGAGATCGGAATAAGCCAGTCGCTGTCACTTTTCAAATTGAATAATCTGTAAAACTTATTTGTTGTGTTATTGTCATCTTTTATAACGGAGAAAGAAAAATTCTCATCGCCGGTTAAGTATGAACCGTTTCGCACATACATACTTGATGAAATTTCATCGGGCATATTAGGAGCAAAAGCGCTGATAGTATAAGTTTCAAACTTTGAAATTTCACCGGCGGCAATATATTTTTTCAGTAATTCAAAAGCGTTAACAACATTTATCAAACCGCCGCCTTGATCAATTCTTACATAACCTTCCATAGGTACGGCGCTTTCTCTAATCACTTTGTATAACAAACGTGAAGGAATTTTTACATCCGGGAATTCAACCTTGGCAGCACTGAGCAATAGCGATAGTACTCCGGCAGAGTAGGGCGAAGCCATACTTGTTCCCCAAAATCTATCACCGCCGGCAAAGTTCGGAACTGTTGAAGTTGCAGCGCCGGGAGAAACCACATCGGGTTTTGGCACTTCACCGCCGCGTGAACTGAAGTGAAGAATAATATCTCTGTCAAGAACAGTTCCATATAGATCATTCCCAATTTCTTGTGCTAGAACTGCACCCGAAGAAAGCACAGAAGTACTTGCTGCCGGTAATCCGGTTGTGGAAATACCGGGTCCTTCGTTACCGTTTGATGTGGCAATATATAGGTACGGATTATCTTTAACCAGATCAGCAAGGAAAATTTCAAAGTCGGCGCGTCCCTCAATTTCGGAACCGATACCGAAGCTCATATTGATAATACAAGGTTCTTCTCTTTCTTTCGATATCTTATCGGCATAAAGGTAGGCTCTTTTCATGCTTCCTGTTACAGTAGCGCCGCCGGATAATGTATTGTTGCCCAGTTTTAATCCCATTAAATAAGCGCCAGGTGCAACTCCGTTCAGTGATGTTTCGCCTATGTTGTATCCTGCGGCGATTCCTGCACAATGAGTTCCATGACTTCCATCATCAAAAAAGAGAACGACTTTTTTCTCTTCGGGGAAAATATTCAAAGCAATTGTAAAGTATGTCAGCCCTGTTTCGTTCTTTATCTTGATAACATCATGTTTCTCTTTGTAATTTCTGTTTGGTTTATCATCGGAAATGTCACCATCGGAATTTGCATCAAAATATGCTACCCAGTATGACTCACCTTCACTTTCTGTTTCAAAAGCCACAATATAAAATTTGTCATCAGTAGTTCCGTTACCATTAAGGTCTCTAACTCTTGAACCGGAATTCATCCAGCGCTTTTCTGTAACTAAACCAATATAGTATTTGTCATCTTTTGCTTTAAGTGTTAGTTTATCAGCACCGGCAATCTTGTATTCTTTCTCACTGTTCACAAAGAAAGATGTGTCATTCTCACTTTCGATTGAAGCATCATATAGTTGCACATCACCTTGTCCGGTAAAGTCTTGAACGTCAATCACCTTATCTTCACCGGTAGAAGTTTTAGTCAGTCCGTCAATTCCCATATCAATTCCGGTATCCAGGATCATAACGATAGTGCCTCTGCCGTCATATTCGGGATACTTATCCAGAAAGTCTTGAACTCCGGTATTTTTAAGAGAGATAAATGATTGGATTGGTTCCTGCGCCAAAAGTGCTGCAGCAAGGAAAATAGTTAATAAAATAATTTTAGTTTTCATTTTGTACCGTTTAGTTTTATTGTAGTTTGTAAATTTTCAAATGATGAAATAGATTGGGAAGTGTGAATTATAAAAAAGATGTTATTTATCAGCATACGAGTGACAGTGATTATTTATAATTTGTAAATTACTAAAAGAGAAGTAGAAATAAAATAGATTACAATAAATCAACGAAAATTAAATTTCGTTATATTGTGATAAAAATAAGGATATTTATATGATTTTTATTAAAAGGAAATTGCTGCTGTATTTATTAGGATTGTTTTTAGTTTTCGGACTAAACAATTATATATTGTCTCAAAGTTTTAGAATAATGTTGGACGAAGATTATACTGATTGGGAATCCATTTCACCACTTTACGAAGATAACACCGGAGACGGTAATGGCATTGATTTCCAAACACTGAAAGTAACTAGTTATGACGGGGTTCTCTTTTTCTATATGGAGGTTGGTAGTGAAATAAATTTGCAGGATAATAATTCCATAACATTGTATTTGGATACGGATAACAATCCTTCTACCGGCTTACAGGTAAAGGGAATTGGTGCGGAGCTAGAATATACTTTTGGTGCAAGAAGCGGAAAATTCTGGAATGGAACTTCCTCGTATTCTATTACTCATGCTGATATTGGGTTTGTCTCGATCCCGACAGTTACTTCATCTGTGTTTGAGCTAATGATCGATACGACCTCAGTAATTGCCGGCAAGAAACTTTTCACGGGATCACAGATAAAAATTGCTTTGGTTGATAATACTTCCGGTGGAGATGAAATACCAAACGAAGATGGCGGTTTAAGTTATAGCTTTGCTGTGACAGAAGCTCAGATAGAAATTCAATATTCAATAGAAAAACTTAGCAGCGAGTGGGTAAGGATTATATCGTATAATTCTGAAAGAGATAATCTGTTTGATCCTAATCTAAAGGATTCATACTCGAGAATATTCAAAGCATTGAACCCTACTATAATCGGGTTTCAAGAAATATATGATCACACTGCTGCACAAACAGCCGCACTGATCGAAGAGTTCCTTCCATCTAGTGAAGGGGAGCAATGGTATTCGGCAAAACAAGGTTCCGATATAATTGTTGTCAGCAGATTTCCTGTTGATCAATCCTTTTATATTGAAGGGAACGGAGCATTTCTGATCAATCTTCAAGAGAAATTTGGGAAAGATCTTTTGTTAGTAAATGCGCATACACCTTGCTGCGCCAATAACGACGGGAGACAAAAAGAGATCGACGCATTTATGGCATTCATCCGCGATGCAAAAGAAGAAGGCGGTGTGTTAACACTTGAAGATAAAACTCCTATTGTTATTGTAGGGGATATGAATATGGTTGGATATAAACAGCAGCAGACAACACTTATTACCGGAGACATTGTTAATACGAGTATTTACGGTGAAAAGTTTTTGCCTGATTGGGACAGCACATATTTAATGGATTCCAAATCTCCGACAACATACATGCCGTCTACAATTACTTGGTATAACAAGGGAAGTGCATTTGCACCGGGGAGGTTGGACTATGTTGTTTTCACTAATTCTGTAATAGAATTGAAAAATAACTTTGTGTTTTTTACAAATGCATTACCACAGGATAGTCTGAATAAATATAATTTACTTTATAATGATGTAACGCGTGCTTCCGATCATTTACCGCATGTTGTAGATTTTGATTTTGATCCGCTTGTGTCGGTTAGAGAAATTGGGGAAGAGACAATACCGAAAAATTTTGAGTTATTTCAGAATTACCCGAATCCGTTTAACCCGAGCACAACAATAAAATATTCTATCCCAAATATCGTAGGGAAGGAGCATGCCTCTTCACTACAAAACGTTCAATTAACTGTTTATGATATTCTCGGAAGGGAAGTAGCAACACTAGTAAACGAACAACAAACCCCCGGAAATTATGAGGTAAAATTCAACGCGAAAAACTTAGGCTCCGGAATTTATTTCTATAAATTAACGGCTGGTAATTTCAGTGATATAAAGAAAATGATCATCTTAAAATAAATAGGTAGAAGAAATGAAACGGTATTTATTATTAATGACTATTGCGTTAGTATTCCTAAGTTCACCAATTTTATCACGAAGCCCTAATTCAGTTAAAGATAATGTAACTTTAGAAGGAAGATGGACTGGTGGTTATTGTGCCGCAACTGCGGTTAACGGGAGTATCTGCTATTTTGGAAGCGACAAATATTTTGAGATTGTTGATCTCTCAACGCCTTCTTCACCTGTGGAATTAGGAAAGTTAGAACTTTCCAGTTTATCTACTATCTCCGATATTTTTATCAATGATAATTATGCATACGTTGCAGACGGGTGGGACGGACTACGCATAATTGATATATCTAATTCTGCAAGTCCTGTAGAAGTAGGTTCTTTTGCCTCAGATGATTTGGCTTTGGATGTTTTTGTTGACGGAAATTACGCGTATCTTGCCAACGATCTTGCAGGGCTTCGTATCTTAGACGTATCCAATCCGACGAGTCCAGTTGAGGTTGGACGTTTTGACACAGAAGGAAATACAGAAGGGGTTTTTGTAGTAGGTAATTATGCTTACATAGCTGACGGAGATTTCGGTTTTCGAATTTTAGATATTTCCAATCTGGCAAGCCCAGTAGAAATGAGCGTTTTTTCTACCGGCAGTTATTCTTTTAACATAGTGGTCGAAGGAAACTATGCTTATGTTGCCGATGGTGATGATTTATATGTTCTTGATATATCCAATCCCGCTGCTCCAACCGAAGCCGGTTATTTAGGAACAGGAGGCTATTTTCAAGACGTAGCGGTTGAGGGAAATTATACTTATCTGGCTAATGGCAGTGAGGGTTTGTTTATAGCCGATATTTACGATCTATCGGATATTAAAGAAGCCGGCTCTTTTAATACCGATGGCAAAGGCGTGAAAGTAGCTGTTGAAGGTAATTATGTATATCTTGCTGATAGGGATAGCGGTTTGTGTGTTTTAAAAAGCAACATAGCAACAGATGTTGAAGATGATATTGCTAGTATTCCTGTAAAATATTCGTTATCACAAAACTATCCGAATCCATTTAACCCAAGCACAACAATAAAATATTCCATAACACACCCCTTAATCCCCTCTCGAGAGGGGAAAGAGCAAAGCGACAGAGGTGTGTTAATAACACTAAAGATTTACGATATTCTGGGAAAGGAAGTTGCAACTCTTGTAAACAAAGAGCAATCCGCTGGTTTATATGAAGTTCAATTTAGTGCTTATAATTTTCCTAGCGGTATTTATTACTACCGTCTGAGTGCCGGTTCGTTCGTACAGAGCAAGAAGATGATTTTGTTGAAATAAATTCTGGATACAAGATGCAAGCATCTACTAATTTTTCAAACCTCCGTGTTTTTAAAAACCGCGGAGATTTTTAATACTAATAATTCAATTTTAGTTTAGGTAACCTTAATTGCCTGTAGTGCCCCAATTTATTCTTCACTCGGTTTCGTAAAAATCTTAAGTACAAAAAATCCAAGTAGACCGGCAAGCAGCGAGGCTGATAAGATCCCGATCTTTGACTGCTCAATTACGTCTGCATCTGTATAGGCTAAACTGCTTACAAATAATGACATTGTGAAACCTATTCCAGCAAGCAGTGACAGACCATACACGATAAACCATGTTTCTTTTGTCTGTTCAAGATTGGTTAA
>QILJ01000318.1 GCA_003233295.1 Ignavibacteria bacterium
TTGTTTGCAGTCTGGATCATTTCTACTGTTGTTTCATAAAGCTGATCATCATTAATAAGTTTACTTACAGAGCCGCTGCCCGTGTTAACGTTATGAACAATTTCGGAGAAATCCTTAGTGATGTTTTTCATGTATGAAATAATCGATTCCGAATCTTCCATGATCTTAGTTATATTCATTGGGGTTTTGGATTTAATATAACTGCCTTCGTCAGCTACAGGCTGATCCTGCGAGCCGGGAGTAATAGAGATGATCTTTTTACCGACAAGCCCCTCGGTTTGAATTGATGCCTCACTGTCAATGCGGATGAAATGTCTAAGCTCCTGGTCTATACGCATGGTTACAATTACAGTGCCTGCAGAATCTCCAGACAACACAATACTACTTACACTACCGATAGTATAACCGCTTAATCTTACCGGGGCTCCTGAACGCAGCCCTTCGATATTAGTGAACTTGGATTTTATAGTTATGCTCGAAACAAATAAGGATTCCTTATTCCCGATTGTGAATATTGAAATAACTATCAGCACCGTTCCAATAAATATAAAGAGACCTAAACGGGCACCCTCCAGTTGTTTTAACATATTATTCTCCTAAACTAAAAACTCAATCATTAATAATTTCATGACTAAAAAAGTTTTTCAAAAATTTATCTTGCGAATTTGTCATCTCTTCAATTGTTCCTTCGAACACGATCTTTCCTTCGTTCAGCATTATGGCTCTGTCGGAAATTATCTCAGCACAAAGCAGGTCATGGGTAACAATAATAGAAGTCATCTTCAGCTTCTTTTGAAGATTAAGTATCAGAACACTTATCTCCTTTGCCGTAATTGGATCTAATCCGGTTGTCGGTTCGTCGTAGAGCATTAAAGCCGGCTCTGTTATTATTGATCGAGCAAGCCCTATCCTTTTTCTCATTCCTCCGGAAAGCTCTGAAGGCATTTTATCAACAGCTTCCTCCAGCCCGACAAGCTCTAAGGTATTAATAACTTTTTTGTCAATTTCCTCCTGGCTAAAACTGAAATTACGTTTCAACGGGAACTCCAAGTTCTCTCTAACACTCATAGAGTCATACAACGCTGCGCCTTGAAACAAAAACCCAAGATTTTTTCTAAATGCATTTAATTTTTTTGTTGAAAACGTTATAACATTCTCACCGTTAACAAAAACTTCTCCTCTGTCAGGTTTTAAAAGACCGACAATGCATTTTAACAAAACGCTTTTACCAGTACCGCTCTTTCCAAAAACAACAAGATTCTCACCGACATTTACGTCAAAAGAAACATTGCTCAAAACATGAAGATCACCAAAGCTTTTTGTTAACTCCCGTATTTCTATCAACCTATTGATGGCCATAACCAAACCGTAATTTTAACAAGAACCATATCTGATATTAAAATCAATAGCGATGACATAACAACCGCAGTAGTTGAAGCACGTCCGACACCTTCGGTTCCACCGTCAGCAGTGAATCCCTTATATGCTCCGACAACTCCAACAATATATCCAAACAAAAATGTTTTAGCAATTCCCGGAATAAAATCTCCAAATGTAATTGATGCAATTATAGCATTCTTAAAATATATCAGACTCATACTTTCAAACAATATTACAGCGAGGAATCCGCCTGCTAGTGCAATAAAAATAACATAAATTGTTAAGATCGGCAGGATCATTGTTGTGGCAAAAACTCTTGTTACAACTAAATACTTGAATGGATTAACAGCCGAAACCTCCATTGCATCAATTTGTTCTGTAACTCTCATCGAAGAAAGTTCCGCACCAATTCCAGAACTTACTCTTCCCGCAAAAATTATTGCGGTAAGTACAGGACCTAACTCCCTAATTACAGAAAGCGCAACTGTGGAGGGGAGAAAATCGGTAGCGCCGAACCTTTCGAGAACCGGATAGGATTGAAGCGAAAGAACAAATCCCAAAATAAACCCCATGATACTTACAATCGGAAAAGTTTTAACGCCGAGTTCTATCATGTGTCTTTTTATTTGCGCTATTTCATAAGGCGGTAAAAAAGCCTGTTTGAAAAACTCGATATTAAAAATAGTAAGACCTGATAAGTTTGTAAAAAAAGCGTATAACTTATCTGATGTCGTCGGATCTTTAACGTATTTAATTTGAGGCAGCTTCATTGGTTAAGTAATAAAATAATAGATTACACAAAATAATAAAAGTAACTTAATAGTAACATGTTAAAATGAGAAAAATGAAATCTTATACAGATTGCCAATAGGCTAAAATGCATTTTCAATGTGATCAATAACCGGACGTTCATTGCCTTGAAGCAGAACACCGATAACGTCAAATCTGCAATCGGTATCGGTGATGCCATGTTCAATCAAATATGCTTCGGCAATTTTTCTTATCTGCCGCTGTTTGGCTTTGGTTACACCTGATATCGGATAACCAAATTCCAAGTTTTTTCGTGTTTTTACCTCAACGAAAACAAGGACATCATCGTCTTGAGCAACGATATCAATTTCACCATGACCATATCTGTAATTCCGCTTAATTATCTTAAAGTTTTTCTCAACAAGAAGATCGCATGCATAATCTTCTCCTTTATCCCCGGTGTGCTGTTTATAAGTAGCCATAATTTAATTCTAAACTCTTTTCAGTTTATTTTCATCGCAAATCAATTGCTCGTCGTTTGACGGACGAATCAATCAACAATATGGATCACTTTCAAATGCATATTTAAAATTGTTGTTTGAATAACCAACAGCCATACAACAATATAACAATTTAGCAATTCTTTTCATTCACTTGTTTAGCAAAAACTTTACTATGTTCAAATCATCATACATTTTATAACAAGCCATCCTGGTCTAAAATATTACCTAAGAAACTCATTCTATGCAAAGAAACCGGACCATGTATTTTAATAGCGGCTATATGTTCCCTAGTTCCATATCCTTTATTTTTGTGCCAGAGATATTCCGGAAAATTTTCTGAAGAGATTTTCATTATTCTATCTCTTGTAACTTTTGCAAGAATTGAAGCCGCTGCAATACTAAAAGATAACGAGTCACCCCTAACAATAGATCGTGTTTCCAGTTTTGATTCGAAGGTTCTATTTCCATCAATTAAAATCAAATCAGGAGTTATGCTTAAATTATTTACAGCTTCTTTCATTGCCATCATTGTTGCCTGCAGGATGTTTATCTTATCTATCGTCTTTTCGTCAACGATTCCAACCCCATAATCGACAGCCTGCTCAATGATAATATCATATAATTGCTCTCGAACTTTTTCCGAAACCTTTTTTGAATCATTAACTTTTTCAATGATGGTTTTGCTGTCGAAGATAACAGCCGCTGCGACAACAGGACCGGCAAGAGGACCCCTGCCCGCTTCGTCAACTCCGATAATGAATTTATGTTCGGAATCCAAAAACTTCTTATCAAATTCTTTTAGCTTGTTCAAAACCTACTCCCCAATATAATTGCAATTATTCCAATAACCATATCAAGCTTAAGAAGGCGGCTCGATAAATTTAAGTTATATCTAGATGGATCCATTCGTAATCTTGATATAACAAAAACCAGAATACCATTTACGAACGGCATTACAATAATAAAATATTTAACGTCGTATATATTGAATAAAAAAGGGAGTGTTGTTAATAAAATCAGCGTTATACCCAAAACGGTTATAATGTTAACGGAGCTTACAACACCATACTTTATCGGATAAGTAGAAATACCAACAGCCCTGTCTCCGTCAATATCCTCAATGTCTTTTATAAGCTCCCTCATAAAGTTGATCATAAAAGCAAACAGGGCAGGGATAATACCGCAGAAAATATTTCCAACAATAACACTTCCGAAAATAAAAGCCAGCCCGGTTAAAAACGCAATAACTGCATTGCCAACTAAGGGAATATTTTTCAATTTGTATGAATACAAAAAAAGCAGCATCACAGTTATAAAAACAATGACGAATAACTCCAGACCCAAAAATAAAGAAAGGATAAGTGCGGCAGCATTAAACAGAAGATAAAATAAAACCGCAGTTGTTGGCAAGACTAATTCAGAAGGGAGAACACGACTTGGGCGGTTTATTCTGTCCGCGTCAATGTCGTAGTAATCGTTAATAATGTTCCCCGAGGCGGTAACCAACAGCCCGATAACTCCTCCGACAAATATGAACCAAATAACATTCAAAGTACCGCCGCAGATGAAACATGCAACAACAATTGTAATGAATGTTATAAAACAGTTTATCGGTCTGCTCATTTTAATTATTGCCGAGATCATCTTCATCTAAAATTCACCAATTAATCCAAAATGAATTTTACCTCTGCTGAAACTATCTCCTTCGCCGAGTGCATAACTGACTCCAAGCAGTCCCAGAGCAGTTTCAAAAGTTATACCCAACCCATATCCTACTTTGACTGCAGAAACTTCTTCTAATCCAAGCGCAGGCAGCTCATTACGCAGGTAATACCCGATATCGGTAAAGATAAAAGCGTATGATCTTCGACCTAACAAATATCTATACTCCAAATTTGTCCAAAGCACCCTGTTTCCCGCAAACTGGTCTTCGCGGTATCCTCGTAAAGTATTTGTGCCGCCGAATCTATACATATCACTTATCTCGATATTATCACCCCACATTTCCCTAAAGTGCAAGCCGATAGTGGGAACATGCCTGTTGAATATTTTGTAATGCACAACAAAGTCTAGCTCAACACTGTATTGATTAGGCGAAGTGTTCATTGTATCGGGAACATACTCAGCCGGACCGTTGATTTTTTTTGATCGATACTTATACGAATTTAGGAAATAAATACCACTTGTGGGTACAAGAATATCATCGCGGGTATCAATTTTTATATTTCCACCGCTTGTAAATGTACTTGAGTTATAAACAGTAAAACCCCTGGAATCGGGATCGGTTGGGATCGTATAGTCCTGAGAAAAAATTAATGCTGCGGATATTGACTCGGTTGCAAGAAACACAAAATTTCCGTTCAAGAGTCGCTGCACATAAGATGAATCCTGCTGCCTCTGAAATAGAAGCAGATCAATATTGATTGGAAGCCCTAAAACCCACGGTTCCAAATATTTCAATTCAAGCACTTGTGAATATCTATCAAGCTTGTTCCACTTAAATGCCAAAGCCCTGCCAGTACCGAATAAATTTCTCAAGCTGACGTTGACCAAACCGGTTAAGTATCCAACCTCATTATCATCAGCCGGAGGAATGTAGCCTATGAGACCGTCAAAACTATTGGTGCCACTTTCTTTTACTGTTATCTGCAATATCCCTTTGTCCTTTGAATCAAAGTAATAATTGGGGGTTTCTACTGGCTCGAAAAAATGAAGACGATTTAATTTTGCAGGTATCTTATCAATCCTTTCCTGAGAATATGGTTCACCTTTTCTTAATCTCAGATTTCTTTTAATTACATAATCTTTCGTTTTGCTGTTCCCCACAATTACAATTGAATCAATTATGCTTATCTGATTTTTTGAAAAACTAATATAAAGGTCAACAAGATTTTCGCTGCTTACAGAGTCATAGAAAAAGAATGTTGACTTAATGTTTATTGAAGCAAAAGGAAAACCGCTGTTCTCAAAGTGATCAAGAAGTTCTGAGAAAGAGGTCTCCAGCTCATCTATTACAAAAGGGGAGCCTTTCATGCTTTCAAATTTCTCGTTTGCTAATTCCAGGTCAAGTGAATCAAGATTAGAAATTACAATATTATGTATATATGTAGGGTCGCCTTCGTCAATTGTTATGAGGTAATTAACAGATTGCGAATCCGGGCTGATTTGTGAAGTGATATCTTTGAAATGAAAATTGTAATAGCCGTTTCGCATTAATCCATCGGCAATTCTGCTCTTTATTGAATCAATAGTTGTGTTGTTATATTTTAAAGATTTAGGTTGCAGCCAATAATCATATTCCGATGCGGAAAAATCGTGATTGTCCTTAACTTCGATATCGCCGATCTTTTGGGCAGCAGAATTGCTGAACAGAAAAAACAGGATAAAGAGAGATAAAATTGATTTAATATGTTGGTGAATCATCTATCAATTTTAATTTTTTACCGATTGATGTAACTGAGATCTGTCGAATATATTTTTCCGCTTCCTCTAATGTTGAAGTACACACATCCCACCTTGAAGCGTTTAGGGCACCTAAAGCGGTTGCGTTTTTTACGAATTCATTAAAGACCAGTGCTTTTTCAATACCGTGAGTAATTCCAGCTACAAATGCATCTCCGCTGCCGGTTGAATCAACTTCTTCGACAGCAGACGTATCTATTCTGTAAATGAAACCAAACTTTGAAGCATAAATTGGTTTATCTCCGTCAGTTAAAAAAGCAAGTTTAATTCCTTTATCATAAAGTTCTTTAAGAAATTTGGTTTTCTTTTTTTCTGTGGAAAGATCAACAGAGAGAGACCTCTCAACCTCTGAAACGTTGTTGTGAAGAATTGTCGGAACCGCATCAATACATGACTGCATGTGGTTCCCGTAAGTATCGAGAACAGACATTTTATCAAGCCAATTAGCAAGGTCGATACCGAACGAAAAAATTTCATCCGCTTCCGCACACGGAGAGCTTCCGGAGAAAACCACGATGGAACAATTCTGCATCATCTTTTCCAGCTTTGACTTAAACTGATCAACCTCACTTTGAGATATAATTCCATTCGGTTCAAAAAAAGTAGTCAATCTTTTTGGATTCGTTTCAACAGTTAAAGTTGCCTCCCTGGTTTCTGATTTGGTGGAAATCGCTGTGAAGTTTATTTCTTCCTTAGCCAATATTTTCCGCAGAGCCTTTCCGTTATTTCCTCCTAGAAAAGTTAGGGCGATGTTCTTAATTCCGAGGTAATTTAATTGTCGGCTTACGTTAATCCCTTTACCGCCGGCTTTAAATTCACACGACGTGCTTCTGTTAGATTTTCCTAATTCTACCGAATCAAAGTAGAGTCGATTTTCTAAAAGAGGATTTAAAGTTACTGTTAAGATCATAGCAGTTGAAAGATAATGTAAAATTAGAATAAAGATAAAAATTATTGTCTGTATCTATACCAATCTCCGTAATTGAAATTAATCAATTTATAATCACCGAAACCGGTATCGTCAACAAAATAAAAGCGTTGATTGATACTGTAGTAATCCCAAATTTCATAAGGCTTACTGTCATATTCAAACGGATGTCTTTCGACATTATCCGGCGGACCAAGCACAATATAAATCATTCCCATGTCGGTTCTCCAACCGGGATAGTAGTGCTTAAAGTGTTTGTTTGCATAACTGACTCGGCGATAGTATTCGTTAAGAACTTCATTGTCAATAGTATTCGGGGAAGGATCTTTACTCTTCCAATAGTCCTTGAATTTTTGAAGTTTTTCTTTGGGATCTTTCGTGTCCTCAATATCATTACGCACGGAGCTACCGGCAATATAGATCATTTCGTCGATCGCCTGGTCTAAATCTGTAATTGAAGCAGGAAAACCATAAATTCTAGAAACAAAATATTTTGAAGTACCGGCAATTACATCATCATCAGAATCAACAGCTTTAGCGAT
>QILJ01000383.1 GCA_003233295.1 Ignavibacteria bacterium
AGTTTCTTTTGTCAGACTTAGGCAACTAAGTCTGACAAGGTTTTGCTATTTGATTTGGCAGGTGTTGGCAAAGAGAGTGGGCAGGGAACAATATCAATATTTGATGAAATCAAAGGAACATTATCAATACCAGATCCAGTTAAACCATCTAAATACATTAATACAACACCACCTGATTTCAGATGTCTAATCAGTTTTATTATAATAGATGCTTCTTCAGCTATCACCATCTGGATATTATATTCCTGATAGATTTTCATCCACTCTTTAAGCATTGATTCTGATTTATAGGACTCTTTATCAACAATAAGTAGTATTGTTTTGTCTGGCTTTATTTCTTTTAAGGCTTCAATTAAAACTATCATGGTATGTCGATATGCACTATAATGAAAGAACGATAGCGCCATTCCTCCAATTTTATATAACTCCTTTAGTTGTGCTAATCGAAACCCCTTAAACTTTTTGAAACCAGTATATGAACTTGGATCATATTTCTGTTCTTCAAAAATCTTAATATTCTGACAATATTCTCTCCACACATCTACAGGATCAAACTGCCCCATAAATTGTAATTCTTTAATAATATTAGACAATGCCATAAAGTAATCAAAGGGTAGGCTCTCTCTCTTAATATTCACTTGGGTTCCTCCCTACATAGTTAAATCCTTGTATTGCTTCAATCAATATGCGCAATGGTATACTATAACTCCCATTCACTCCCTTTCCGTCTCCATTCCCTTCAACAAGATCCATTCCAATAACATTCACATTGGTCATAATAGTATTCATCAAATTTAACACTTCAGCAGTCTCAAAACCTTGCTCAACTGGAAAATCAACATATGGAAATACCTTGGGATCCAGGCAATCAAAATCAATAGAAATGTAGTGATAATAATCACTATACATATCTATAAATTTTAAAATAACATCACTCGACGAGTTTTTTTTCGAAATTATTTTTACTTTTTCATGGATAGTAAGTTGATCTCTCGTTCGGATTCCTCTACTTCCAAACTGTAAAACAACCTCAATGTGTGGCATATCAGCAACTCTTGCAAATACATTTCCATGATCAGCTTTATCATTAATACTGTATAAATCATTATGTGCATCAAAATCCCAAACAACTACTTTTCTATCTAAATGATCCAGTGCCTTCAAGCTATAATATGCCAACATATGATTTCCACCAATTAATATAAAAGGAATTCTTTTCTTTGTACAAAACGAAATGGTTTTCTTAAATTCTACATAGGCAGATTCCCATAACTTTGCTCTGACATTTCCTAGATCACAAATTTTACCACAATCTATCTTTCGATTCTCATTAATATCGTAGAAAGTTATAGGCCTTGTTAGTTGGTAATAATTGTATACTTTCAACTTGTATGACTCTTGCCTTATTAGGTCTGGGAATTCACTAACCGTAGAATCTGCCAATCTCGATCCTTCATTAATTGGAGCACCCAAAATGACCAGATCAGGAATTTCATCATTGAAATAATAATTAAAAAGCGGTTTAATCTTTTGATCCTTGACTATTTTACTTAGGCCGATAAAATTCTGTCTATAATCAGCTTTTCGATATTCTCGAGTTTCAATATCACGTAAAAAAATATTTCTATTTTCAATTGATACTATCTCATATTTTTTTGGCATCACATTTCTCCATTCTGAGTTGTAAAATTCGCTTTGCGACAAGTGAAATTACAATTAAGTATGTAACTATTAATAGTAATGGATTCTGTATATTTCTTAGTAATGACTCTTTAAGCAAAAGTGTTAATCCCAAAATAGATATGCAATTCAATGCAAGGAAAATTGCCCATAACATAAAATTGACACTTATTTTTGGAAATGCCCTTAGAATAAATGCACCATCAGTTACTGAAAATGGAACAATATTTATGGATATAACACTTAAGTACATGAGTACCACATATCGATATTGTAACTGATATAAAAATAAGAATATTATCATTGATATAATTAACTGAAATATTATTCCGTTGATACTGAAAAATATAAATCCTTTTATTGATAGTGTATCGAGATATTTGAATTGCCCCTCAACCTTAGATAGACCAATATTAAATTTCGTGACTCTTCCTCCTATTTAAGAAGATTGCAACAATATGTCCAATTTCATGTGTCAAAATCATCAAAGGAATATATATTCCAAAAAACAAAAGTTGATTTAACGAACAAACACCTCTCTATAATAAATATAGTTGCTCCATTTTTATTAACACTCTTACAGAATTCTTGTGCACTCCAGACTTAATATCTATCTTTGTTTTAATTTATCTAATAATAATGATACACAGTAGCTGGAGTTATCCTCTTTGTGATCCAACAAGTAGAGGAGGAATAATCCACCTCCTCTACTTGAGCTTTCTGACCACTAAATTAACAACGAATGATACAACGAATGATGTTACGTTCAGCTTCACAGCTTTTTCAATTCTTCGATTGATAAAGGTTTTGTCTTGCTTTCCATATTTAACCTCCTTTTTTACATATTTAACACTAAACATCAAAATATGTACTCATATGAAATACAATATTTCGTATGCGTGTCATCTCTTTAGAATCTGGAACTTCATCATGACTGATCAAGTATGCAACCAATCCATCGATCTGCGCCCACCACAATCGCGCAAATGCTGTCACTTCATCCCTATCGGGATTACTCACATAAGAGCGAACTAAATCCTCAATTATCCTAAGACTTTTTTTAGATTTCTTTCTCATTATATTCTGCAATTCAGGAATTTTAGAAGATTTAAGCCAGAATTCATACTTAATTTTAGCAAACATCAAGTTATCATATGTCCATTGTTCCACAATTTCATCCCACACTGCTATAAGTGCATCCCCTAAGGAGTCATATTGAGCTCTTGGAGGAGGACTAATGACGTTTCTCCCTTCTTCCCATCTCTTAGCCATTTCTAAAAAGAGAGCTTCTTTGCTTTTAAAATATGTATATAACAACCCTTTACTGATTTTTGCTTTTTCACATAGATTGTCTATAGAGGTTGAACAGTATCCATTCGCTGAGAAGAGCTCCAGCGCTACATCAAGAATCAATTGACAATTTATTTCCTTTTTTTCTAAAGATAATTTTGGCATTTTTCCCTCATATTAAAAAAACTGTCTGTTCAGTTTTTATAAAGATTGTCTAATCTTAGTGCATAATCATATTTTTGTCAATTGTTTTTTACTAACTATTTTTTACCAACGATTACACAAATGGCTAATAACTTTTCAGATCTCTATTAGGAAGTGATTTGAAAAACCTAATAGAGGCTATGAACAAGATAGAAGACACTATTATTAAGCTTCCACCAGAAAATAAATACATTCTAGTTATTGTAATTTTTTCTATTATTATTCCAGTAAAAAAATATGATACCGGCTGTAATCCAGCTGATCCTAAAAACTGAAGGCTCATTATCCTACCAGTCATATTTTTTTTAGTCTTGTTTTGCAACATTGTTATAAATAATACATTTATTATTCCCACTAATAGTCCACATAAACCTAATGCAACAGCAAGCAAAATATTATTAGGAATCCAAGAGAAAATAGCCCATAACACTGAAAATGACATAGTTAAGTAATATATAGTCAGAAAAGTTTGGTATCTTGAACTAAGCGTTCCCGCAATTAGTGAGCCAATTAGTGCACCAAGTCCAAATACTGATAGAAAAACACCATAACCTTCAACTCCAAGTTTCAATAAATCTGTTGCTAATATTGGAATACCTACTTGTAAAGGCCCAATCACTAGAACATTTAGACCCATAGTAAAAAGTAATAGTATTACTATTAGTGGATCTCTCAATAGAACTTTAAATCCAGTAGAGCTTGATTTCTGAGGAACTTTATCTTTCAAACCTATTTTTCTACGAAAAGAAAGCTTAGTTATCAAGTAAAATGCAATCAGACTCATGCAAACCATAATTAGAAAAAATATGTTATTTCCTATACGTGCTATCACTAATCCTGCGATTGCTGGACCTATAAAAAGAACTCCCTGGCTAAAGATTTGTAATATGCTATTAGCAGCCTGTAATTGTTCTTTCTTCACTAATTTTGGCACGCTTGAGTATATTGCAGGTAAAATACCTGCAACAAAAATACCAAACAAGACAGCTAATACAAACAAGGAATTTACTGTAAGCATTTTTGTTACAGAGAGGAGTCCAGCTCCGACTAACAAAACAGAAAGGATTATACATCCAACGGATAAAACATTTTTTTCTCCAAGCTTGTCAGCTAATATCCCCCCTATTGGAAGAATAAAAATTCTAGGTATGGTCATTAACATCAAAATTGTCCCTAAGAGTGTGGAAGAGTTTGAATAATCCAAAATAATTGTAACTTGTGTTATCATATAAAATTGGTTGACCATAAATAAAAATAATGCTGCTAATAAAAATAATTTAAAGCTTGAATTACCTCGAAAACTCTCTTGAAGAAGATTAATTTTCATAACAACTCCTTATACAAACTGACTGTTCAGTTTGTATAATATATTATTATATCAATAAGTGCAACGTATAATTATTTTTTTAGAGTTATTTTCGATGTAGCCCTTTTATAGTTTTAGAAACTCATGGCAGTGCTTTGTTAGGCGTAAATGTTTAGCTTCCGTTTCCAATTCCCGCAATTACAAACTTCTCTATCTCGTTCAGGAAAATCTTCTTTTCATTCAGACAATTCCCTATATTCTTACTTCTTTGGTCTGGATTCATTTTTAAAATATCAATTAGTATGGTAGTGTAGGAGCTTTAAATATTCTTGATAAATCCAGTTCTACATCATATTTTACTCTGATCTAAATTTTTATTTTATACGTTTTCGGTATTATTTTCATAAATCTGGATCCCTTATGTCTTTCTTCAAAAGTTTTTGATTTAAATCTTTCAAGTTTTACGTAGTTATTTCTGGTTTCCACATGTAGTTTAAGGTTCTGGAACTTAGTGCTCTATTGTCACTTTTTGCTTTCCTTAATTTCTACTTGTACCCCAGGTACACTAAAGGCACATCACTGACATAAGTTGTAAGCAGCACCATACGCGACAGAGCGTTACCCGTAACACCAGTCAAAGGCTTGCTTTATTCCATTAAGAACTGAGAAAAACAATCTATTTCCATTGCTTTCGTTTTCAAGATGGCGGAGGATTGGGGGAATATAACATTATTTGCACCCTCATATTGAGGCCCCCGGACATTCCAAAAAACGTCCGTGTTTTTTTTGGAAGTTATTTTGCAGCACCTTTTTAAGCCAAGACAAGCCCGCTACAACGGCAGGCACGAAGCAAGGCGGACAATCCGTTTTGAATAGTTTTTTTGATGTGATCCGGTTACTATGCTTGCTTCTATCTGAAGAAATATTGTAATGCTTCTAAAGAGTTGGGTTTGATTCAAATCGTTAGAATTGTAAATCAGAAGGCGCCTTTAACAAATCGGATGAAACTGTCCGGTAAGAGGGGCAGAGGAGGAATCAAGGGAGGATCACCGCCCCATTGGGAAATACAAAATCGAGCAACGAATGCGTAGTTTAGGCGAAGTGTTCATGGGCCTATTTGAATACAATATTACCGATAAGCACATTCTTTTTGTCTTTGTCAAATCCACCCATCATGTAGACATCGATGGCTACTGCAAAGGTCTGAGTTATCTTTTTCTTTGATAGATCAAGATATTCAAGTTTGACACTGATGGGTATTGAGATATCGAACTTAATTCTACGTTCCGGTTGATTCTTATAGACGAGGTATGGATAGAACGAAAGATAGTCTTTTATTCCTTCAGGTAGTTTCAGTTCGACCTTCTGTTCTCTTGAGATGAATGATATCTCCTCAATGAAATCATCTGCCCGTACAAAGAAACCGTAAGGACCGTCACCAAAGAAGTAGTTAGTTCTGTCTTCGTATTCTATTTTGGTTAGCTCTTCTCCTGTTATGATGTATTTCTCCAGGTCTTTTCGCATTTTAGCAGTGTCCGCAATCCACTCTACACGTACAGAGTGGGCTGCGGCAAAGCCTATATTCGCGAGCTCCGGATAGAACTGGTTTGCATATGTTTCTTCAACGTGTTCGTACGATTCCTTCCAGATTACAGGGACGTCACTATTGTTTTCCTGGACAACGAATCTTTTCTTGCCAATGAACAACATTGGTCTGTAGGTGTAGCTCCTTTGTTTCTTCATTTCATAAAGAGTCAGTATGATAGCAACGAACACGAGAGAAGCCACGATGGCAGAAACGGAGTTCCAATCTATTCCAGAGAAGTTTATGTACACCCATCCTACCATGAGTATTTCGCATTGCGTAACTTTGCGAAAATATTTTACCCCATCGGCAGTATTCCGGTAAACAGAAGGCATAAACTCGCCTAATGGAGCGTTAGGTGTAAGGTAATTTCGCCGAAGTACTGAATTTAGGTTTTAAGAATTCAGCCAATGTGCGGGTTTACAGTAAACAGTATTTGCTAAAGTACCACTTTTCAGGTTACCGGAAACAGGAAAGCGCTACAGACCGGGAGGATCTGCCGAAACGTTTTACTGCGGGATCGCCTTTACTGTCAGATTGGGAAGAGGGGATATAGGAATCAGACTGTCGGTAGAATCAGACGGAATGTTAGTTGTAATAATCTCAAATTCACTACTATATTCTGCAAACTCTTTGACATTAATTTTTTTCGTAATCTCTTCTTCATTATTCCAATAGCTTACTGCCATGAAACACAGTAATAATTTCAACTATTCTTTCTTCAATTCTATAAACAATTCTATAATTCCTGTATATAATTTCCCTCATTTTAGGATCAGCATATTCAGGAACAATCCTTCCAATTTCAGGGAACACCTTCAATGATTCGACGGCGCTTATAATCTTTGAAGCAAGATTTACAGCATAGAGTTCTGAGTCCTTTGAAATGAATGATATGATTTCTTCGATATCTTTTAAGGCTTCTTCCGACTATATGACCTTTACTTCAACCATTTAGCAAGCCGCTTTTTCACTTCGGCATGAGATATTACTCTTCCTTCCTCAATATCTTTCAACCCTGCTTCAACTTTTTGCAAAAAATAGAGCCTTTCCATAATATCTTCGTAACTTGAATCATCGGGAAGAGTCCGAATGGCCTTAATAGCACTCTGTTTTGCAGTTTCCATACTTAAAATATAGTATAGATTTTAATTTTATGAAAGAAACAAGAATCATTTTTAATATTTATTTCTGCAGCCTTTTGGCTGCGCTCTTCCAGAGCGGCGTACACCGGCTCAAACAAAGGCGACAGGCGTTTTAGTCCGTCTCCTACACTCCCGAGGATAAGGATAATCCGTGAAGGTTCAAGTTTTTTAAGATCCGTGCTGCTGGTATTTGAAACATATATTTCCTAATGAGAATATGTATCCATATTGAGGCACCATAGCGGCTGTGGGGCATGAGCTTTGCATGCCCTTTTGCTGTAACAATCCCTTTATTCCCAGGACACTTGCAACTATGTGTGTATTTCT